>JAYUVL010000532.1:0-5139 GCA_043754075.1 Cytophagales bacterium
CCGCCCCCGGGCAGCCCGCCCTGCCGGAAAAAAATTCGGTGTATGGCTTTTGGGCCCCGCCCGGGCAAGACAGTATAATCTGGGTAGTTACCAACGACGGCCTGCTGCGCTGGCACCGCCCTACTGGCCGCTATCATTTGTACCTGCCGCAAGCGGCCAATGGGGTACGGTTCAATAACCGGTTGCGGGCCATCACACCCGCGCCCGACGGTACGCTTTGGCTGGCCACGCGGGGGGGCGGGCTGCTGCACTTTCGGCCAGACAACCAAACTTGGGAGGCGTTTCCGTTTGCCCCCCAAACTACCGAGAGCCCGGCCAACCTAGTAGTGGGGCTGGTGGCCAAGAACCCGCGCGAACTATGGCTGGCTACCTTGGACAGCGGATTGGGGATTTTTGACTTGGAAACCAAACGTTTTCGTTTTTTTAAACCTAATCCCGACCTGCCCTCCGCCATTGTTCGGGGCGGGGTCCAGAGCCTGTTGGTAGATGCCCAGGGTACGCTTTGGGTGGGCCGCGCCGAGGGGCTTAGCCAGCTTACCCCCCTTCACCAAGACTTTCCCAGCATCCCCCTGCCCACCAACAATGCGGCGGTGGCGGGAGGCCCCTCAGAGTTCGCCCTCTCGGCCGACAGACAGACCCTGTACATCGGCAGTTTTACTGGATCGGGCATTTGGGCCTACCACCGGCCCACTCGCCGCTTCCGGCTGCTGCGGCCGCCCGCTTGGCCATCCGGGCGCACGTTCTCGCTCGTGCGGATGCGCGTCGATAACCAAGGCCGTCTCTGGGCATTGAGCTACACCTCCTTGCTCCGCTACCACCCGGCCACCGACCAACTGGAAGAATTGGCCCTGCCCCCGGCCATGAAGCCGGATGAGCTTTACTTCCATTCCCTGGAGCCCGATGGGCCAGAAAGCTGCTGGCTTGGGACCCGCTACACTGGCCTGTACTGGGTTGATTTTGCCAACCAGACATTTAAGCATTATGGGCACAATGCCCAAGACGCCCGCTCGCTCGTCCATGACCGCTACCTGCATGACCTGCGGCTCGACGGAACGGGGCAACTGTGGGTAGCTACCGAACGCGGTATAGGCATCTTGGACCTGGCGCGGCAACAGTTCACCAATTTTAACCAAGCCCAGGGCTACAAAGTGATTTACCGGTTAGTGCCCGACGGACAAGGGCACATGTGGGCCACTACCGAAAACCAGGGGGCCTTGGCGTTTGACCTGGCGACCCGGCGGCCCAGCCTACGGGTGGACGTGACCCGGGGACTGCCCACCAACCAAGTGCAGCACGTGAGCGCAGGACCCAACGGCACCATGTGGATTGCTACCCAAAAGGGGCTGTGCCGCTACCGCCCCCAGCAGGCCGAGGTGCTGGTGCTCGACACCCGCAACGGCCTCCTCGACCAGCATGGTGAGCAAGCCACCTTAGCCCTGCCCGATGGCTGGGTGGCCCAGGGCTACCCCACGGGCTTTACCTTGTTCAACTCGGCATGCCTTGCCGATAGCTTGCGCATTTTCAAGCCGGTGGTTACTGGTTTCAAGGTGTTCAATGAACCGTTTGCCTGGTCGCTCGCCGAGCCAATCCGGCTGTCTTATCAACAAAATTTTTTCAGCTTCGAGTTCTCGGCCCTTTACTTGGCCAACCCCGACAAAGTGCGCTACCAATACCAACTGGTGGGGGTAGATACGGGCTGGGTAAATGAAGGCCCCCGCACCTATGCCAACTACACCAGCGTGCCCAGTGGAGAGTATGAGTTTAGGGTGCGGGCGGTGGAAGGTTACCGGGCTTGGCCCACCCAATACCAAAGCGTTTACCTGCACATAAAACCGCCTTTTTGGCAAACTTGGTGGTTTTTGGCCCTCGTAGCCACGGCTTTGATGAGCGCTGCCTACACCTTTTATCGCTGGCGGCTAGGGCAAGTAAGACGCGAAGCCACGCTCAAAACGGAGCTGACCAAACAGTTGGCCTCGGTGGAAATCAAAGCGTTGCGTGGCCAAATGAACCCCCATTTTTTGTTCAACAGCCTTAACTCGATCAACTACTATATTTTGCGCAACCAAGCCGATGAAGCCTCCAACTATTTGAACCGCTTTTCTCGGCTCATTCGTAAAATATTGAACAATACCCAACAAGATTTTATCACGCTGGAAGAGGAAATAGAAACACTCCGCCTATATTTGGAAATGGAGCAACTCCGTTTTGGCAATAAAATGGAATTTGCCATTGAAGTGGATCCCGCGCTGGACCTGCTCGAAGTGCAAATTCCCAGCATGATCATCCAGCCTTATGTCGAGAATGCGGTGTGGCACGGCCTGATGAACCGCCCGTCCGGCGGCAAAATTACCCTGAGAGCCGCCCCGGCTGCCAGTGGCTTTTTGTTCGTGATCGAGGACAACGGCGTAGGACGCGCCCAGTCGGCCACTATGCGCAGCAAAATTGTCACGGGTCAAAAATCAATGGGGATGAGCATCACTGCCGCCCGCATCGATATCTTGAACCAAGCCTTTGATGCTGGCCTGAGCGTGCAGATCCACGATCTGGCCGATGCCCAAGGCCAACCCGCTGGCACCAAGGTGGAGGTTTACTTTAATGGCTTGGGGGCTCCCCACGCTTGGTAACTGTCCCTAGGTTCAGATCACTCTTGGCTCAACTTATTTTTAAGCGACCAAGGCATTATTTCGGCCCATAAAATTTTAGATTGCAAGGACAAATAGCCTTTTGTTAGCCGCCCCAACATGCAACCCCACCAGCCGTTGAGTGGAGATCGGAATCAACCCAAAGCCAATTACCCGATTGCCTCAAGTTGCTTTTAACGTGGCCTGCTTGATGTCTGATTTTTGCCTTTTTTCATCTTGCTACACTTATTTCCTCCACCTGATGATGGTTTCTTGTCCCTTTTTCCTATCTTTAACAGTTGCTTTTAACTTCCAGCCCGGCACTTCAACCATCCAACGGGCTGCTTTTATTTACTATGCTGAGCGCAGTTATTGTTGACGATGAACCGCTTTGCGTCGAGACCTTGGTCATCCAACTGGCCAAGTTTTGCCCGCAGGTGCAGGTATTGACCACGTTTTCCCAAGCCGAAGAGGCCTTGGCCCACCTAAAAAAGCAAACCCCGGATCTGCTTTTTTTGGACATCGAGATGCCAGTGCTCAATGGCTTTGAACTGCTCAACCGCCTCCAGCCGCTGGTTCCCCCGGTCATTTTTACTACCGCTTACGACCAATTTGCCATCCGGGCATTCAAGTATGCCGCCGTCGATTACCTGCTCAAGCCCATCGACGGAACTGAGCTGGCCCAAGCCGTACAAAAGGCCGAGGTCCAAGCCAATCCGGCTTGGCGCAATGTGCAGATGGCCCAATTGCTGGAACACTACCGTCTCGGGCTGCAATCGCCCAAACGGGTAGCTTTGCCCATGACCGATGGCCTAGAATTTGTCAACCTGGCCGACATTGTCCGCTGCGAGGCCAACTCCAACTATACCATCATCGTGTTGGCCTCTGGTCCGCCGTTGTTCATTTGCCGCTCGCTCAAAGAAATGGAAGAGATGCTCACCACTGAACCCCATTTTTTGCGGGTGCACCACTCCCACCTCATCAATTTGCAACGGTTGAAAAAATACCTCCGCACCGATGGGGGCCTGGCCGTCATGGACGACGGCACCGAGATCCCCATCGCCCGCAGTCGCAAGGATGCCGTGCTGCGCTCCCTCACCCAGCGGGGCTAGCCACTCCCCCACCCAGCCGTTTACCAGTTACCCAGTCAAATTAACCAATCGCCCCGCCAAATCAACCAACCAATCGGTATGGGTTGTGGGTGGGCTTACTGGTCAATAATTTTGAATGTAACTACTGCTTCTGATAACATGAAAAACCTAAGAACCATTACCCTACTGCTCTGCTTTGCCTGCATGGGTGAAATTGCCCACGCCCAAAACGGGACCGGCAACCGCGCCAAGCAGCGCGCCAAGGAAAATGCCCAAAATCGGGTGGACAACAAAATAGACGAAAAAGTAAACAATGGACTGGATAAGGTGGAAGATGGGATCGACAACCTTTTCAAGCGCAAAAAGAAAAAAGACCAGCCCAACTCAGACCCACAAAACGGCGACCAGAGCGGCGAGGGAGATAACAATGGCGGCAATGCCAACCCCCGAAGTAATGGTAATGGCAACACCGGCAACGGCCGCTCCAACCCAAGCAATGGCAACAGCCCTACGCCATCGTTCAAGACTTATTCCAAGTTCGATTTTGTGCCGGGCGAAAAAGTCATTGCTTTTGACGATTTTTCCACAACCAGCATCGGCGATTTCCCCTTGGGCTGGAACACCAACTCCTCTGCCGAACTAGTAACGGTGGAAGGCAATGCCAACAAATGGTTGTTCATGTCCAAAGATGGTTTCTTTCAGCCCGAATATGTGAAGGATATGCCCGAAAACTTCACGTTGGAATTTGACCTTTTCACCAGGTATAGTTCCAGTAACGTCTTAAATTATGCTTTTTACATCACGGCCGTAAAGGACAATGTAAAGCAAGATTTATCCAATCAATACATTGAAAACGGGATATATTTCAATTGGAGTCCATGTAGTGAGGGTAAGGGTGGATACATTGTGTATGAAAATAGTGAAAAAATTAGTAGCAACGACGGCTTAAATATTGCCCAATTCAGTTCTACCGATTGTGCAAAACCTATCGTGGCAAAAGTCTCTATTTGGCGACAAAAAACCCGCTTGCGTGTCTATGTGAACGAAAGTAAGGTATTGGATATTCCGCAGGCTTTTGATACCAAACTTAAGTACAATGTTTTCAAATTTGGCAGTTTTTACATGAACTATGCCAACGGCAGAGAGCAAGATGACGAGTTTATGGTTTCTAATGTGCGCTATGCCGTGGGTGCGCCCGACATGCGCAACAAACTTATTACCGAAGGAAAATTTGTGACCCGAGGCATCACCTTCGATGTTGGCTCGGACAAAATCAAGCCCGAAAGTTATGCGGTGATCAAAGATATGGCCGGTGTATTGAAAGAAAACCCCGCCGTAAAAGTCAAAATCATTGGGCACACCGACTCCGACGGCAGTGCGGCCACTAACCTCGAGTTGTCCAAAAAGCGGGCGGCGGCCGTCAAGAC
>JAYUVL010000533.1:0-2792 GCA_043754075.1 Cytophagales bacterium
GTTCCTCCCCTATTTTTCATCCTCTGGCTCGGGGCCAATCTTTACTGGTTCGCCCGTATCAGCGGCGGTTTTGTATTTGGCCCGGATCTTGGCCTCCAACTCATCGGACAATTCGGGGTTGTCGCCGAGCAGGTTCTTGACGGCATCGCGGCCTTGGCCCAGTTTATTGCCATTGTAGGAATACCAAGAGCCCGATTTTTTGATCACTTCCAGTTCGGTGGCCAAATCTACGATTTCACCTGACTTAGAAACGCCCTCGCCGTACATAATATCAAATTCGGCTTGGCGGAAAGGCGGTGCGAGCTTGTTTTTCTGGACTTTGACACGGGTGCGGTTGCCCACCACATTGTCGGTCCCTTCTTTGATGGCCCCGATCCGGCGGATGTCCAAGCGCACCGAAGCATAATACTTGAGTGCGTTGCCCCCGGTGGTGGTTTCCGGGCTACCGAACATCACCCCAATTTTTTCCCGCAATTGGTTGATAAAGATGCAACAACAACTGGTTTTGCTAATGGCCCCAGTCAGTTTGCGCAGGGCTTGGGACATCAAGCGGGCTTGGAGGCCCACTTTGCTATCGCCCATTTCGCCCTCGAGTTCAGCTTTGGGCACCAAGGCCGCCACGGAGTCGATCACGATGATTTCAATTGCTCCGGAGCGGATCAGTTGTTCGGCAATTTCTAGGGCTTGTTCGCCATTGTCGGGCTGGGACATCAGCAGGTTGTCCAGATCCACCCCCAGTTTGCCGGCATAGGTTTTGTCGAAGGCATGTTCTGCATCGATAAACGCCGCCAAACCACCACTTTTTTGGGTTTCGGCAATGCAATGGAGGGCCAAGGTAGTTTTGCCTGACGATTCTGGACCGTAGATCTCCACCACGCGGCCACGCGGCACGCCACCGATGCCCAAAGCAATGTCCAAAGTGAGTGAACCTGTGGAAATGTGGGGAATTTCCCCAACTTTGTCATCGTTGAGCCGCATCACCGTGCCCTTGCCGTAGGTTTTATCTAATTTGGCCAGGGTTAGCTCCAGCATTTTTAATTTTTCCAGTTTTTCTTTTTCTTCCGATGCCATGATGTGCCGCGTGTTTGTGTTAAAAAGTTGGGGGAATGCGCATTGCTGCTGGCCCGGCTTGAGTGATTTGCCCAAATGCTTTGTTGGCCAACACAAATTAACGCTTTTTCAATTATTATTGCAAAGTTTAAATAAAAAAATATTTTACAGGACTTGTTTGCCACTTTTTTACCTATAAACGATAGTCACCGTACTTTTTTAGGTAGTTGACCAGCCCGCCCTCTTGCAAGATGTCGACCATCACTTGTGGCATTTTGCTGGCTTGATAGCTGACTCCCGCCGTGAGATCGTCCACCCGGCCATTGGCCAAATCGATGCGCAGTTCATGGCCCGGCTGGATCTGGTGGTCAGGGATTTCGAGCAGGGGCAGCCCAATATTGATCGCATTCCGGTAAAAGATCCGGGCGAAGAATTTGGCAATCACCACCGAAACGCCGGCCGCTTTAATGGCCACGGGAGCTTGCTCGCGAGAAGAGCCGCAGCCGAAGTTGCCCCCGCCCACGATCACGTCCCCGGGCTGGGCGCGCTGCCGGAACCCAGGGTCGAGATCTTCCAATACATGGGCGGCCAACTGGCTCACATCCAAAGTTTTGGTGTACTTTCCGGGAATAATGCGGTCGGTGTCCACATTGTCCCCATAAACATGGGCTTTTCCGGTCATGGCGGTAGGGCGAAGGTAGTGGCAAAGATAGGCCAAAGCAGATAAACAAACGGTGGATCAAGCCCGATTGAGCCGAACCAGCAATGGACAGATGGGCAAACCCAGAAAAACCTGCCCCAATATTTTTAACTCTGCTCCCAAAAGCTTAAAATTGGGCAATCAACTAAGACCGACCATGTCTAAAATCAAAACCGCCATTTCCGGGGCAGGCTTTATTGGCCCAGCCCACATAGAAGCCTTGCGCCGCCTCCCCGATGTGGAGGTCATCGGCCTGCTCCATTTCGATCAGGCATCCTCGATGGAGAAAGCGGCCCAATTGGGCTTGGCCAAAGGCTACGGATCATTCGACGAACTGATCGGTGACCCCGAAGTGGAGTGCGTGCATATCTGTACGCCCAACAATATGCACTTCGACCAAGCCAAAAAAGCCCTGCTCGCGGGCAAGCACGTGGTATGCGAAAAACCGCTGGCGGTCAGTATTCCCCAAGCCGAGGAACTGGTGGCCCTGGCCCAGCAAACTGGCAAAGTGAACGCGGTGCATTTCAACCTGCGCTACTATCCACTGGTGCGGCAAATGCGAACCATGCGCGAAAAGGGCGAATTGGGCGAAGTTTACTCCATTATTGGTTCCTATTTGCAAGATTGGCTGTTCTATAACACCGACTACAACTGGCGGCTCGAGCCCGAACTCTCTGGCGATTCGCGGGCGATCGCCGACATTGGGTCACACCTGCTCGACGTGCTCGAGTACATCACCGGGCTGCGGATTACGGCCGTAATGGCCGATTTCAGCACCGTCCATAAAACCCGGAAAAAGCCACTCAAACCGGTGGAAACCTACGCGGGCAAAATGCTGGCCCCCGAAGACTACGCTGACGTAGCGATCAACACGGAAGATTTTGCTTCGGTCATGTTGCGCTTTGACAACGGCCACAAGGGCAATGTGACGGTGAGCCAAGTGTCGGCCGGTCGCAAAAACCGCCTCAGCCTCGAGATTGCCGGGGCCAAGCAAACCTTTGGCTGGTGCTCCGAAACCCCCAACGAGCTTTGGATCGGGCGG
>JAYUVL010000534.1:0-2442 GCA_043754075.1 Cytophagales bacterium
TTGAACAAGTAGCTGAGTTCATACCCCGATTTGCGGCTCATTTTTCCCACGTACCAATCGAGCTTGTTGGGCACTTGGGCGTAGGCATAAAATTCAGCCAATGCTTTGACGACCAACAAATTGTTTGAATTTTCGTATTTTTCAAACAATTGGGCTGGCTCGTCTCCTCCCGCATTTGCGTAGGCATACATCGAGTTGGCCAACACGGTGTAGGAGCTGTCATTCATGGTCTTGACAAAGAAACTGGGGGGCACTTTGCCCGCCAAGGCATTGATGGCCGAAGCGCGAACCAAGGATTTTTCGTCATTGAGGGCCAAGTTTTTAAGCTTATCGGCAATGGTGGCCAGATCCTCACCCGTGTAGTTGGCGAAGGCATCGGCAGCTGCTTGGCGTACTTGCCATTGGTCATCGGCCAAGGCAGTAAACAGGGCCTCTTTCACGTCCGGATCCTGTTCCAAGCGGATCTGGAGGGCTTCGGCTGCCGCCAGTTTGGCCAGCAGTCGGTCTGAGTGTTGCAACTGATAAATGAGGCGGGCAGGGCTTTTGGGGTGTTCCACCATACCCAGCAGTTGGGTTTCACCATCAAACAGCACCAGATCAGGAATGCCCGCCACAGGAAAGCGAAAAGTTTGCTCCCGCTCTGTAATATTGAGGTGGTGCCGCTGTTTTTTCCCTTGTACCCAAACATCCACGTACAGCGGCAGGCGGTACAGGGGCGTATAAGTAGTGTCCTGCTGTTGGGCCACGGTCAAAATCAGTTCCTGATTGCTCACACTGTCGCGCACAGCGAGTTGCGGGTGCCCAGCGGACATGAACCATTGATCAAAGAACCAGTTCAGATCCTCGCCCGTTACTTCCTCGAACACCAACCGCAAATCGTGGATCTCCGCTTTTTTGTACGCATACTTTTTGAGGTATTGTTGCAACGAGGCAAAAAAAGCCTGATCTCCCACCTGATTGCGCAACATGTGCATAATGAGGCAGCCCTTGGAGTAAGAATGACTGTCAAACATTTCTTCTTTGTCCTGGTAGCGGTAGCGGATCATCGGTTCTTGTTTGGTTTCCGATTCAGCCAAATAATTTTGCAGTTCATCGCGCCAGAGATAATCGGCCTCAGCGCGGCCATACTTGTGGGCTTGCCATAAATATTCGCCATAATTGGCAAAGGATTCGTTTAAGGGAAGATTCGCCCAGCTTTCACAGGTTACCAAGTCGCCAAACCAGTGGTGGAGCAGTTCATGGGCGATGATGTTGTCCCAGTTGTCGTCCAACAAGTAGCGGTTATCAACTTGCACCTGTTCCATAAATACCGAGGCTGAGGTGTTTTCCATGGCCCCAGACACAAAATCGCGCACGACGACTTGTGAATATTTGTCCCAGGGAAAGGGGTAATCCAGTAGTTTGGAAAAATATTCCATCATTTCTGGCGTTCGACCAAAAATGGCTTTGGCATACTGGGCATATTCCTTTTCCACATAATAATCGACGTTGACATTGCGCCATTGGTCGCGCACCACGCTGTATTTGCCCACGGCCATCATGAACAGGTAGGGCGCGTGCGGTTTGTCCTGCTTCCAGTGGTCGGTGCGGGTGCCGTTCACATTTTTGACTGAGGCCACCAGCTTGCCATTGGACAGGGTGAGCAAATCGTTTTCCACTGTGATAAACATTTCTTGGGTCGTTTTCACGTTAGGGGCATCGATGGTCGGAAACCAACAGGAGTTTGCCTCCGTCTCGCCCTGGGTCCAAATCTGCCGAGGTTTGAAAGGCTCTTTTTCGTACGGATTGATAAAATACAGTCCTTTGTCAGCCTCAATGGCATCACTGCCCTTTATTTTGATCTCATTGGGCTTGGCCACATATTGCACTTGTACCATCAATTCGTCGTTTCGGTAGAAAGTCTTGGGCAATTTAATCGCCAACTTGCGCCCGTCATAGTCATATTGGAGCCGCAAGATACCTTTGCCAATCAACTGCACCGCAGTCAGTTCCATCCCTTTGGCATCCAACACCAATTCGGTTTGGGGATAAAAATGCGGAGCCAATGTGAGGGTGGCCGTCCCGATCATCTGTTGCTTTTGCCAATCGAAAACTACTTCTAGTTTGGTGTGCTTGAGATCAAACTTTTGGGTATTTTCGGGATTGTACTTGCCCTTTTTGGCGGCCCAGATGGGCGCGCCCTTGGCTTGATCTATTGCTTGACGGAGTTCCTCGTTCAGAAAAGCGGTGTCGGGCCTCATTTGGACGGCTACAGCTGCGCCCTGTTGCGCTTGTCCCGCTAAGTCGATGGCTTGCTGGACCTTATCGGCCTGATCAACTGGCTGACTGGTCTTGCAACCAGAAAGACAAATGAGCCAGCAATAAAAACAAGAAGTTAAAAAATTGGTCAAATGCGAGGTATGCGTTGGGATCATGACGGGTGCAGTTTGTGCGAAATTATGC
>JAYUVL010000535.1:0-8664 GCA_043754075.1 Cytophagales bacterium
TAGAACTGAAGGCAAAGTGCAATAATGTGGGGCGCATCAGGGACCTATTGACCGAACTGGGCGCAGATTTTATCGGAACTGACCACCAAATCGATACTTATTTCAACACTCCCACCGGCCGCCTCAAATTGCGAGAAGGCAATATCGAGAAGTCATTGATCCATTATTGCCGCCAAGAAGTGGCCGGAATCAAAAAATCCGAAGTATCGCTTTACCATCCGCAAGGCGAAACCGCTTCCTTAAGACTGCTCCTCGCGGCAGCTTTGGGGACTTGGGTATCGGTTGACAAAAATCGGGAGATTTATTTTATCGGAAATGTCAAATTCCATCTCGATGAAGTGGTTGGACTAGGCAGTTTTGTGGAGATTGAAGCCATTGACAAAGATGGGAGCATTGGCGAAGCCCACTTGACGGCCCAATGCAACCATTACCTCAACTTGTTCCGTATCGGCACCGAAGACCTGCTGGCCGAATCTTACAGCGATTTGTTGGCCAGTAAAAACTCCAACGCTCTAACAACTCAACTTTAAAAACAATCAAACGCAACATGAGAATATTCCTTCTTAGTTTCAGTGTATTATGGTGGATGGGGATCAGTGGAACGGTGCTGGGCCAAAATACCGATCCGCTGGCCAAACCGGACATCACCAAAAAGTTTATCTCGCTGGTCAATCCGGGAAAAGGGGCCAAATGGGATCTTGGCACCACCAACCGGATCGATTGGGTGAGCAACCTGAACGATAGCGTCCAGATTGAGCTGTACCGCAATGATATTTTCTACGGAATGCTCAACCCCGGTGCTTTCAGTCAAGTTGGAGACAATCAATGGAACTGGACAATCCCCATGGGGCTTAAGCGGGGCAACAACTACCAAATCCATGTCATCAACAAACTAGACAAAAGTATGCGTGGCAAAAGCGTGCCATTTGCCATCAAAGGTGAGTTCCGCTGGAAACGCCTGGCCATTGTTGTGGGTGGGGCCGCGGTCATTACCACCACTGCCGCCATTCTTTTGGGGGGCAGCCGGAACCGCAACCTGCCCGAACCACCATTGCCCGATGGACAGTAGCAACCGGCGCCACCATGCAATTCCTTTTCTCCTCAACCTCACGATTATGAAAAATAATAACTGGCTTAGTAAGTTTTATTTACGGTTTATTTTATTGGTTTTGTTGGCCAGTCCAGTCTGGGCCCAAACCACCATTACCGTCACCAACCCCATTCTTGCGCAGACGTTCACCGTTGGCACCGGCCTCAACATCACTTGGAATGCCTCCACCCTGGGAAGCAACTTGGATATTTTCACGGTTGAACTGCTGTTGGGTGGCGAGTTTTATCGTACCGTCACCACTAATGCCAGCGCAGGCGTCGCCACCTTTGTATTGCCCGGCGATCTGCCCAGCCGCAACGACTACCGAGTCCGAGTGAGCCGCACCAACCGCCCAACCGACGTGGCTACCAGCCCGACCAATTTCAACATTACTGGTGGAAGGTTTATGAACATCACCAGTCCGATTGGCGGGGAAAACATTTTAAAAGGCCAACTCGTCCAAATTACTTGGTCCACCAACGCCCCCGGTAACGTGCGGATTGACCTGCTGCGTGATGGAAATTTCTTGGAAACGATAGCTGACAATATTGTCGCTACGGCCTCACCCTTTACATGGAGTGTCCCCACCCGGTTGACGGACGCCGCTACTTACCGCATCCGGGTCACTAGTTTGACCGACCGCTTCGTGACCGTTACCAATGCCAATAACTTTACGATTGGCCGCATCCTGAGAGTAGTGGCCCCCAATGGTGGCGAGGTCTTGTCTCGTGGGGGTTCGGTGAACATCAATTGGTCGGCCAATACGGCTGAAAATGTGCGGATTGAGCTTACCCGGGGCGGCGCCCGGGCCTTCCGGTTGATCGATTCCGCCAACCCCGGTGTACCGGCTGGAACAAGGACTTGGATCATTCCCAACGACATTCCCGACGGCACTAATTATCGGATCCGGATCAACAACACGGTGGACTCTACCATTTTTGATGAAAGCGATGCCAACTTTGTGATCGGTAATTACATTGCTGTCCGTGCCCCAGTTTCGGGCGAGAACATTTTTCGCAACACTTCATACACCATTCGCTGGGACAGTAATATCACGGGCGATGCACGGATAGAACTGCTCCGCGCTGGTTCGGTGGTTTCGGTGCTGAATCCCTCGATTGCAATGAGCGCTGGTAGTTTTGTCTGGCCAGTACCAGATTTGACCGAAGCGACCAATTATTCTATCCGAATTGTCAGTTTAACAACCGCACTTACCGGTGAAAGTGGCAATTTTGCCATTACCAACCCCTTTGTCACCTTGACCGCGCCTTCGGGCGGCGAAGGGTGGAACAAGGGCCGGACTTACACCATCCGTTGGTTGTCCAACATTGGCGGCAATGTCCGGATCGATTTGACCAGCGGGGGGAACGTGGTGGCCCCAATAGTGGCTACCACCACCAACAACGGCGCTTTTGATTGGAACATTCCCTTGAGCATCGTCAACGCCACCCAGTACCGGGTCCGGATCACTAGCCTGAGTCTGTCCACCACTGGCGAGAGTGTGTCCAATTTTGCCATCATCGATCCAGCCACAATAACGGTCACTGCCCCCAACGGTGGGGAACGCCTGCAAAAGGGCAAAGATTTCTCCATCCAGTGGCAGAGCAATTTCAGTGACAATGTGAGAATTGAGCTCCTCCGGGGAGGAAATCCACTGCGCACCCTGTTCAACTCCATTTCTAGCACTCCCAACAGCGTAACTTGGGCGGTTCCCGCCGATCTGCCCGTGGCAAATGACTATCGGGTACGGATCCTCAACCAACAGAGTAATGCCATCTTTGGGGTAAGCGCGGGAGATTTTAGCATTGCAGAATCTGATTCATTGGTTTTGACCGCTCCCAATGGTGGCGAGCGTTTGATCCGGGGCACGCGGACCACTCTCCGGTGGCGGACCAATTTTACCGGCAACATCTTTATCGAGCTATTGCAAGGCACAACGGTGGTGGCAACTATCTCCAACAACGCACCCAATACGGGAACCTTCTCTTGGTTGATCCCCGAAAACATAGGCGTGGGCGAAGGCAATTATCGGATTAGGATCAGAACGACCGGCAGCAGCGTGAGTGATGAGAGCGATGCCCCCTTCTCCCTCGTCCCAGGAGTTTTTCAACTCAATGCACCCGCAGTTGGGGAAACTTGGTTTAGAGGATTGACCTACACGCCCAGCTGGACCACCAATTTTGATGGCGCCGTCCGGCTTGAACTGATCCGGGATGCAGCAGTGGTACTGGTGATCGTTCCAAGTACTACCGCCACTCAGTTTGACTGGCAACTCCCCGACAACTTGCCCATTGGCAATAATTATCGCCTACAATTGGTAAATTTAAATGATGGCCGGTCAACCCAAAGCGGTTTGTTCAGCATTGCAGTACCGGATGTGCGCATCACCGCCCCCAATGGTGGCGAGAGCCTGCTAGGCAACAACTACACGACCAACATCACTTGGGTCAATAACACTGGGAGGCCCGTCCGGCTTGATTTGTTGCAACGGGGCCAAGTGCTCCAAACCATAGTAGCCACCACCACTGGCACTACCCGAGTGTGGACATTGCCGGATCTGCCCGATGGCAACGATTTTCGCGTTCGGATTTCAATTGTTGGAAATCCAAATATATCGGACGACAGTGATGCTAATTTCAGTATCATCCGACCCAATATTACCGTTATCTTTCCCAACGGTGGCGACAATATCATCCGTGAATTGCGCTACAACGTGACTTGGCAGTCCAACTTGGGGCAGCGTTTGATCCGTATCCTGCTGGTCAATACCCAAGGGGTGACCATCCGGGACATTACCGGGCAGGGAGGCGTTGAGGCCAACCGCGCCGGAGGCTTTACTTGGGACGTAGTCTCCACGCTGTATCCAGTGGGCAACAACTTCCGGATCCGGATTGTGTCAGTGGACAATGACCGGGTAATTGGGGAAAGTGCCCGCGACTTCAATATTATCAATGACAACATTGCCCCGGTGATCACCAATCCAAACCAGCCGACCTTATTGGACTTGGGCAATGCTACCGTCCGGTCCCTGGTGGCCTCGGCCACAGTAACGGACAATGTGCGCTTGGCCAGCGTAGTGCTTCGTTCTAGGGCCATTACTGCCTTGGCAACGGCGGTCTTTGAGTCGCGCACCCCGGCTGAAATTCAAGCCAATACCTACTTTTTCAACCTACCGATCAGTGATGAGCTGGGAGTAGAGTATTTCATTGAAGCGACCGACGGGGCAGGCAATATTGCGCGGACCACCCGCACCACGGTAAACCTGCGCTACTCCGTTACCTCGGCCCTGACCAATATCACTGACCTAAAAGTAGGGGAAACGGTGGAAGACTACCAAATCATTGCCGTTCCGCTCACATTGGACAATCCGGATGCCATTGATGTTTTCCGCGATGAGTTGGGAGAATATGACCCAAAAAATTGGCGATTGTTCCGCTATTTCGGCGAAGCCAACCAGGAATACTCACCCGGTGTATTTACCAACTTGGAATTGGGCAAAGGGTACTGGCTCATTGCGGGGGGGGCGGCATCACCTGTCGGCCAACCGCTCACCATCACTACTGGCCCCGGAGATGGCGCCAAAGTAAGCTCTACCGCCCCTTTTCTGATGGAGATCAACCAAGGCTGGAACCAGATTGGCAACCCCTACCGGTTAAGTGTGTCCTGGAACGATGTCCGGGCGGCCAATCCTTTGGCAGGCTTGGGCAACCTCCGGCTTTATCGCAGTGGTTTTGTGAACAGCACTATTTTGCGCAGTTTTCAAGGCGGTTTTGTATTTTCCGATGCACCAGGCACCATCAGGATTCCAGTAGCCCGGTGCGCTCAGTGCCGAGTGGAGGACGAACCCGAGAAATTGGAAAATCCAATCTCGGCCCCAGATTGGGAGGTCATGTTCAACTTAAAAGCGGGCCGGCAAAACTATCAATTGGGTGGGCTGGGCATGCGGTTGGACGCTGACAAGTCAAAAGACCAGTACGATGACATGACCGTGCCGCGATTTGGCAAATACTTGGAGGTCAATTTTGCCCACCCCGAATATTTCTATACCCGGTTTACCAAAGATGTGGTGCCAACCAGCGAGAATCATATCTGGGACTTTACCGTTGAAGCCAATACCGACGAGAAACGTCAACTATTGGCTTGGGACAATCGCTATTTTGGCACGGCCAAAAACTTGGTTCTCTTTGATCGGGAACGTCAGCGGTTTGTCAATATGCGCGATGTCAAAGAATATGCTTTTGCCAACACCCAAGGCAAATACCGTTTCCGGGTTTTCTTTGGTACCGATGCATTTGTCAGCCAAAACTTGCAAGCCGAAGAGATTTCATTGCTGGCCTTTCCCAGCCCGTTCGGCCCACAAGCTGCTTTTTCATTCACCGTGCCCCCCGACTGGGACAATGCCACGGTAACCTTGCGTTTGTTGAACACCCTGGGCCAAGAAGTGGGCAAGATGACCGAAGGCACTTTCCGGACAGGCTTCCACACCACTAGATGGGAGCGCGGTGCACTGGCTTCGGGCACTTACCTGGCAGTGTTGGAAATCACCCACGAAGGCCGGACGGTGCGCAAAGTGCAGAAAGTGATGGCAGAGTAACGCGCCCTCCCAACTTTGGGGCAGTTAACTAAAATAAAAGCGAGGCGCTTCTCAAAGGAGGGCTTCGCTTTTATACTTTGAACGGCGGGGGTAGCTAACTTTCTTGGCCTGTTTATACTTTAAACGGCCGAGTGGCTACCTTTTCGCGCCCCAGCGAACTGCCCTCGGTGGCCGAGGACGCCGCTGCTTCAGCACTGGGATTCTAGTGGCCAGCCTCAAGTGCCTCGCCCTTGGCAGGCCGATATCGCCCTGCTGGGCTGAGTCAAGCCGAAAAAATTGAAAACTGTGACGGGTTCCAGTATAGCCTATCACCATTTGGGTTTGTAGGTGTGCAAAACAACCAGTCTAAGCACGGGTGCGCTGTAGGTGATCAAGTAGCAGTTTGTGGCAAGATTTTTATCACTAACTGCCCGTCAAATATTTGTGGTATGCTTAAAATCCCAAAACCATGCTGCGCCGTGTTTATTGATCACCAAATTGCGTTTATTACTGAGCAAGGCTATCCGCGGCTCGCTGGGCTTCCTCTCTTCGTTTGCGGGCGAGGTATGCTTGCCCCTCGGGCGTTTTTTTGTATTCTTCGTAGGCGATGCGCTTTTGCACCCGAGCTATTCTGGCTGTCAAATCAGGATCGCCGGGTTTGATTTTGGCGGCCATCTCATAATGTTGGAGGGCTTCGGGGTAATTGTCCAAATGCTCAAAACAAATCCAACCCAACACCGCATGGCCATATTCCCAGGTCGGTTTGACCACCAAAGCTGAACGCAAATAAGTGGCTGCGGAGACATAATGCTCCTTGCGAAGGTGATACAGGGCCAATTGGTGATTGGCCAGCCATAACCCAGGATCGAGTCTGGCCGCTTTTTCGTACCAAGGGATCGCTTCGGCTACTTCATCAATATTTTCTAGGCATTGCCCGTACAATTCATATAATTGGGCATTGTTGGGACAATTTGTAACGGCCCGATAAGCGCAGCGAGCGGCCTTTTTCGGTTCCCCGTACTCTTCATATATCCCTACCAAGGCTTTGAAAGCTTCGGGATAAGCTGGTTGGAGCTCAATCGCTTGGTTGAGAAAATTAGCGGAGTTTAAGGTGTCATTTGCCTTTTTTTTAATCATTCCTAAGTAATAAAAGGTTTCGGCCCGCTCACCCAGCAGGGTACGAGAAGCGAGAAAGTACTGTTCTGCCTGTTTATCCGATTGGTTCAGGAAGCTGAGCTTGCCCAATAGCCAAGTAAATTCTGGAGTTGAGTAGCCCATTAGCTCGGCCCGTTTGGCTGCTTGGAAGGCACCAAGGTGGTTTTTGGCCAAATCTAGCACTTTAGCTTGGGTATAAAAGTACTCGTACTTGCTCGAGTCCAGTTTGATCGCACTCCCAATGTCTTCCAATGCTAGATTTTGCTTGCCAATCTGTAAGTAAATCAAAGCGCGGCGATAGAAGTAATCGGCTTCCTTGGAATTTTGTTGGATAATCTGGTTCATAAAATCCAGCCGTTTGCCCAACGCATTGGCATCAGCGTGGGGCAGGGGCGGCAATTGTTCTCCTTTGAGATAGCGGTTCTCGCAAGCCCAGCCCAACCCCATGAGGCAAATGAGGAGCCAATGGCCCAGCCCACGCGGCAAGCAGCACATTGGGTAATCCATTTTGGCTATTTTCTGCATTTGGTTTACCGGTCTTCTGATTTAAGCTGCCAAAAGGCTATTTATTGGCAATTCATGTATTTTATATACCATAAGCCCACTTATCGTTAGTTATGAATACACCAAAGGCGCTTCCGGCCAATAAAATAAAATGTTTTAGTTGGGCTAGTCCACCCTGTGCACGGGTGCTTTCCCAAAGGTACAACCAAAAAGGCACTTCAACCAAATGAGATTGGCCGGAACCTGTACTAGCCCATTCGGTTGTTTGGCACTACATGCCGCCTGACTACCAACGGTTTTATTGCCAAGTCATTATGTCAGCTAATTGAAAAGACAACGGATCCGTTTTTGCTGCTGTAATTTTGTACCTTTGTTCTATTAGTGGGCAGCTTAGCTGGGCCAAGCTTTGAAAAGAAATCTTGGGTGCGCGACCCAACGGCACAATCGTTGCAATTGTTTGTTGGGCAAGACTACCCACACTTAGGTAACCCAAATCGAATATCTCACAGAACCAACTTACAATGGGCCAAGGGCAATTCACATTATTTTCTTGCTCCTCCAACTGTGGCATCGTATTTCACCCAAATTTTGAGAATTAAATGCACAATAGATTGGTAATCAAGCTAATGTTGCTTGGATTGGTTGCGCTAAGCTATTTTAAAGCTGACGTTGGGTTGGCACAAAAAGCCAAATCGCGAAATCTCCCCTACTATGACGATCGCAATTGGCGCTATGGGTTTCAGTTGGGAGTGCACCAATCGCGCTACCAAGTTCGCCATGACCCGTACTTCGCGGCCAATGGTGATAGCACATCTGCCATTTACCCCACTTGGTCGCCCGGTTTCTCGGTCGGTCTGATCGTTAGCAAGCGGCTCGGCAATGAGCTTTGGAACTTGCGTTTTCTGCCCAATGTTACTTTTTATGAGCGCAACATCCTTTTCGTCTATCGCAACAACGAGGAAAATCCAATAAGCTCCACCTTTGAGGCTACCTACGTGGAGTTTCCCTTGCTGGTCAAGTACAAATCGGTACGGCGAACCAACCACCGGATGTATCTTATCGGCGGATTGACGGGAGGGTTCTCGGTGGGTGCGCGCCGCCAGCGACTCAACGAATTGGCTTTGCAAACCACCAAGGCCAACTTAGAAATCAGCTATGGTTTTGGTTGGGACGTTTACTTTGATATGTTTAAATTCGCACCAGAAATTCGCATTTCACACGGGATTCCCAATTTATTGATTAAAAATGGCAATGCTTTTTCCAATAATATCTCCCGAATCACCACCCACCGGGTGTCATTGTTGTTAAACTTTGAATAATGGTGGCAAAATATTTTTGCTGC
>JAYUVL010000536.1:0-3448 GCA_043754075.1 Cytophagales bacterium
ACCTGTTGGGCGGCCAACACATCGGCTGGAACCTGGCGGGGCATTCCGCTGTTGGGGTCGTTCCAGTCGAGCAGCGCATACCAATCATTTGACTTGCGGAACTTGAGCCAGTGGTCGGCTTGTTCGCTCACATCGCGCAAGTGGGAGTGCGACAGATCCACCATGGCTTGGGCGGCAGCTTTGTCATTGACAAAAGCCAGCGCGGTCACCGCTTTCTGGCGCTCAGCTTTGGCCAGTGGGAAATGGGTGGCCCGCTCGAGCAAGGCCGGCACCGCAGCGGCGGGATGGAGCCGCCACAGCAGATCGGCAAAGCGGGCGGGCCATTCCGTCGGACTTTGGGAGCCTCGGCCCGCTATTAAGTCGGGGTAGGCTTGGGCCTCTTTGCCGTCCCAGGCCAAGCCGAGGGCTTCGAGGTAATAGCGGTCGGTGCCGTCGTAGCCGTCGGCCAGTTGTAAGCCCAGCGCGCGCATTTGGGGGTACGGCACGTCGCGCAGGGCCAAGGCCACTTCGCGGCGCACGGCGGCTGATGGATCTTGGGCCAGTTGGGCGGCCAACGGCAAGACTTCGGCTCGGCTTCCCCGCAAGGCCCGGAAAGCGGTGAGGCGGACGTTGGGGTTGGGGTCGTCCAGCAACCGGGTAGTGGCTTGCTGGCCCTCGCTTCCCAGTTGGGCCATGAGCCAAATGGCCCGGGCCCGGTGGTAGGGATTATCGGCAGCCAATAATTTTTGCACTTCGGGCAGTGCCCCGGCTCCTTGGGCCCGCAGTTTGGCGAAGCCCGCCGCCCGCACATTGACCGCTGGGCTGGTCAAAGCCGCCATCTGCCCCTCGGTGGTAGCGAGGTTGATTTGGGGGACCGCCAATTTTTTGCCCTTGGGGACTATCCGATAAATGCGCCCGTAGCCGATGCTGTCCACCATTTGGTGGCCACCCACGATGGGATCATACCAATCGGCGATATAAATGGCGCCATCAGTGCCAACGGCCACATCACTGGGCCGGAACCATTTGCTGCGGTCAGTTTTATGGCTTTCATCGTTCCATTTGTAGTGGTAGTCGTCCGTTTCCACCGAGGTGATGAGGTTGTGCCGTTTGAACTGAAAACCAGCCCCTTTGGTGAGCGGGCGATAGGCATAGAGGGCATTGCGCCCTGCCTCGGCGCTCAACAACATGCCCCGATAGCGCGGCCCGAGGGCATCGCCCTCATAAAAGACAATGCCGGTGGGCGAGCCAGCCCCGGTGCGGTCGCCCGCCGGGATCACGCCCGGGTCGTCTTGGTGCCAGTGCGCCGCGAACGTATCTTGGGCAGCGCGGTGGTCGGCTTGCCAGTAGCGGGTGCCGTCGGCACTGAAATAGCCCATGTTGCCGCCTTCCATGAGCCACGAAGTACGACAGGTGACCACTTGGTCATCGTTGTCGTTTTGCCACATGTTGCCATAGCTGTCCAGGCACAGTTCGTAGGAATTGCGGAAATTGTGGCCCATCACCTTGAGCCCTTTGCCGTCAGGCCCGATGCGGAGGGCCAGCCCGCCCACCCACATTCGCCCGTCATCCGAACGTTGGTTGCCCTCGTTTTTCAGGTTGTAGGGCGTGCCGCCCGTGTAAAGGCTGCCCGAGCGGAGGGTCCAGCCCGCTTTGTCGGTCACGAGGTGGGGGCCAGCGTTGCCCGTATTGAAGTACCACTGGCCATCGGGCCCAGCCACCAGCGCATGGAGCGAGTGGTCGTGGTCAAGCCCCCCAAATCCAGTCAAGAAAATTTCTTTTTTATCGGGTTTGTCATCGCCATTTTCATCGGTGTAGATGATCAGGTTGGGCGAGCAGGACACGATCACCTGGTTGCCTATGACGGCGATCCCCAGCGGAGCTACCAAATCGCGGTCTTCCACAAACACTTTGGATTGGTCGGCTATGCCGTCACCATCCGAATCGGCGAGGATCATCACCCTGTCCCCTTGGGCATGGTGCAGCCGCTTTTTGCCCTGCGCATTGAAATCCCGGTAGTTGACCGCCTCAGTGACCCACACCCGGCCTTTGGCATCCACATCCATGTTGGTGGGGTTATAGAACATGGGCGCTTCGGCCCAGAGCTGGACTTCCAAATCCTCCGGCAAATAAAAATCGCCATTTTTGGCAATGGGGGCCAAGGCCAAGGGCATTTCGCGGGGGATGGATTGCTTGCGCTGGCAAGCGGCCAGTAGTATGAGGGCAAAAATGAGAAAGCAGCGGGTGAGCATGGAGGTTTTCATTTGATACGACAAGTTAGGCAGATACGCAAACTTATACAAGTGGGGCCCGCTCGATCCCCATTTGCAGACCGCCTCCGCTGGGCGGATTGCGGCTCGAATGGCAAAAAGGTTGGACTTGGCCAGCCATTGATCCGGCCAGGTTTTAAAACCAGCGGCCGGCCAGACCGCTGCTTTACGGCCCTGCTGTGCCCACTTGGGCGTGCTGAACCCTGCCGCAACCCGTGCATTTGGGTTTTTGGGCGGTCTTGCTGGTGTCAATCCCTTGTAAACGAGCGATAAATGCAACTGCCAAATAAAAAGCCCATCAAATGAGTTGGACATTCGTGAAAAGATTTTTATTTTTGGGAAAATGATTTGTTTTTCCCAACTTTTGGCAAAACAAGAAGCGTTGCGCACAAAACAGCATTTTTTTGGTGAGGGAAGGCAGGGATTGCGTTTATGGAGATGTGTGTGCAATAGTAAGACGAGAAACTAAAACAAAACAAGTATGAAAAAATTAAGCATTCTGACTATCATTCTTGGACTTGGACTTCTGACTCATTGCAAACAGAAGAAAGACGACCCTGAAATCTTGAAAAACATCCTGACTGACTATTTTGATGGAATCAAAACACAAGACTTAGAGAAACTTAATTCGCTAACTACCAGCGACTTTGTGCTTTTTGAAGACGGAGTAATTTTGACAAATGACAGTTTAGTCAAACCAATTCCCAATGTTAAATCTTTTAAAGGTACGTGGACTTTTGACAATATCAAAGTAAATATGGATGAATCAAGCGGTGACATAGTTTATTTCAATCACGGGGATTTTATCATTAATGACACCATAAAAAAGAAAATTGATTGGCTGGAAAGTGCGACTTTTAGAAAAGTTGACGGAAAATGGAAAATGAATTTTCTTCATTCGACAGTTAAGAAATAATGCTACTTGGTCAATCAAAGTTTGGTTCTCCGCATCAAACTTTGTGCTGAAAATAACCACTTTTGCCAAGCCCAAAACCGTTGGCGGCAATACTACTAACATGACACCCGACAAATAGAAAAGTTACAAATGGATGATTACAGGAAATATTTTAGACGGTTTGTAAAGGAAAAGTATCCAAACGACTTCGACAATATTCTTGCCGACACGGACAGACATTACAATATTATCTCGAGAGACACTGCATTTGCAAAAACTTCAAAAAATCTAATTGACAGACGAC
>JAYUVL010000537.1:0-8755 GCA_043754075.1 Cytophagales bacterium
AAAAAGGTCAAATTATCCGTTACCGGCAATGGCAACGCGGCCAAGGAACAGGTGGCGGCGATGTTGGTGGCCCAGTTCGGGCTCAAGGAAGTCCCTGAACTGCTGGATGCCACCGACGCGCTCGGGGTGGCGGTGTGCCATGCCTACCAGCAACAGAGCACGGGCGGGGGCCGGGCCAAGAGTTGGGCAGCTTTTGTGGCCGAAAACCCTAAACGGCTGAAATAGGGGGCATCGGCACAGATGGCCAGATCCGTCGCCAAATCTCCATCCATTGTCAAAATGTCACCTTTTTTGCTGATGTTTAGCCCAATATCCGCCTCATGAAAACTTGTTGCCTTTTACTGTTTTGGGGATTTATGCCCGCGATCAGTCTATTGGTCTTGGCGCAAACGCCACCCGAACCAGCCGCGGTCCTCAAGGCCCACACCGTTTTTTTGAACGAGATTGCCCGGGCCATTGGGCCATTGGTCGCGGATCTGCAAGCCTACGCGCAGGAAAGCGAAGCTGCCAAGCAGGGCCGCCCGATCAAATTGGCGTATCCACCGGCTCATCCAATGCCCCAAGCGGCTTTGGCAGCGCTATTGGTGGCTGGCCCAGCTTTGGCCCCCACCCAACAAGCCCAACTGAGCGAACAGTTGCAGATCATCCAATCGCTGTTTCAAGAATTGGATCAGCTCAATGCCAGCCTCAGTTATGTGATAGCGGGCAAACAATATACACAGGACGGTTGGGAGTATTCTGACAAACTACTCCGCAGATTTGGCAAGCTGCTCAACCTGCTGGAGCAACGCCGGGCGATCACCTACGCAATGGTTCAACAGGGCTGGGCGACCCTCCCAGTTGCCACCGATGCTTGGGCCAAATCTAACGCGGCCATCCAACGGGTAGTCATGGCGAGCGAGGGGGCCCTGCTGGCCCTCCGCCAACACTTGGGCGCCGGGACTCCCTTGGTTCCTGCCAGTTTGGTCGGGCCACTGGATCGGGCGTGCCGCAATTTGGTGCTGGGGCAATCGGACCATTTGCAGGGCATCGCTCGGTTGGGGCGCGGTAACCCAAATTGTCCGTACACTCCTTATGAGGCCATTCCCGAAATGGGGCAACAACTGAGTGAAGAGATCCAAGGCTGGGCCGACCAAGCCCCCACGACCGAAGCGGGAATCTTGCAGCTACACAATGAACTGGTAATGGCGGCCAACCAGTTTGCGGCCTTGGCCCCGCCGGCCCTGCCATTGGCCTATTGGCAATCGCCTTCGTGGCTACTTGGCCCGGCTGGCCCGACCGAAGGCCCCCGAGCCCGGGCCACCGGCAGCGATGAGGTTTTTGAACTCTTGCTGCCGAGCCCGGCGGAGGCTCTGCCAGTACCGATCCGCGAGGAGGATCAGCCCAGTTATCAACAAAACATGGATGGTTATGCCTTCAACAACTTGGTGTTTCTGTTGGATGTGTCTGGCTCTATGGTGGGCAAGGGCAAGTTGGCGGTGCTCAAAAAAGCCGTGCGCAGGCTGCTGGCCATCATGCGGCCCGAAGACAAAGTGTCGGTAGTGGCCTATGCGGATCAGGCTGACATCGTGCTGGAAGGCATATCGGCCAAAGAAGCGGATCAAATAAACGAAACCATTGACCAGCTTCAACCTGGGGGCGGCACCAACGGCGAGCGGGGGCTGGAACTGGCCTATCGGGTGGCGCAGCGGCAGTTTGTGGCCGAGTTCAACAACCGCATCCTATTGGTGACCGATGGCGAGTTTCCCATTGGCGAAGCCACTTACGAACTGGCCGTGCAGCAGGTGAAAAACAACATCCGGCTCACCGTCTTTAGCTTTGGGGGCGAGCACGCCCGGCTGCCCAAGCTCAAGCAATTGGCCAAGCAAGGCGGGGGAAATTATGAAATTGTGGACGGGAGCAACGCCAACCTTAAATTGGTCAAAGAGGCCAAGGCCCGCAAAGCTGGGGAATGAGTTGTATGCCATTGCCAATTTACCACTGAAACTCGGAGCACCCAAAGACAGGAAAACGGGCTTATTTTTCTAAAATTTGTTTGCCCGCTTCCAGTACCGCCCGCAATTTTTCGTAGGCCAGCTTTTGGGGAGAAACGTTGTTTTCAATGGCCAGCACTGCCGCCGCCGCCGCTGACTGCCCCAAGATCATAAAAACGGGTTCCATCCGGATGGAGCCATACGCAATGTGCGAACTGGACACGCACACGGGCACGAGCAGGTTGCGGCACTCGTTTTCTTTGGGCAAAATGGCCCCGTAGCTGATTGAATAGGGTTTGTCTGGTTTTACTCCGATATCTCCTTCATTTTGAACCAATTTATCGGGTGTCACATACCGTTGGGTGTTATGGGAATCTAACGTGTAAGAACCCATGCCCACTGGTTTGGGCACGGTAGTTTTGCCTAGGGCATCGGCCTCGGTCATCACGAATTCGCCGATCATGCGGCGGGCTTCCCGCACGTATATTTGGTGGGGCCAGCCGCCATTATCAACAAACTCATCTTTGGCCAATCCCCATTGCTGCATTTTTTGGTGCACCTCGGCAGGTACGCGGGGGTCGTTTTGCAAGAAGTACATCAATCCCTTTTGGTACCGCTCGTGGTCAAGGATAATTTCTCGGCGGCGTTCATAGCCGGCTTCGGGGTAGTCGTAGTTTTTTCCCAAGTAATCCGTATTGAACGGCCCGTGGTTATTGGTGTCGGTTTTGCGGTTGGGGATCAAGTCATATTTGGCAAAGGTTTCATTGTAACCATTTTTATACACCCGGGCAAAAAGTTCGTAGCGAGTGGAATCATAACCTTCGGGCCGGGCAAAGGGGATGCGGTTTTCGGGATGGTTGCTCAGGCACATGCGGAAGCAATAGGCTTGGATCCGGTGGTCGGCACTGCCATACGCACCGGGGGGATCGGCCGAGATTTCGGGCAGTAGGCCACTGGTGGGATCGCCCTCAATTTTATAGGGGCTGATTGCCGTTTTGAAATAATGCCCGTGGTGAAATACCCCTGTTTGGACGCCGTTCCATTTCTCCCCATACACCGTGTTGGCCTCGCGCCCCACGTGGTATTTGACCCCGGCCAAAGCCATCAGGTCGCCCTCATAGGTAGCATCGATAAACATTTTGGCCCGGTACTCGGCCCCGGCCAGTGTGCGGAACGCGCTGATTTTTCCCGCTTTTTTGGTAATTCCCTTGGCTGAGCGATCTAGGTAGGCTTCGCGATGGATGGTCAGGTTGTTTTCTCGGACATAATCTTCAAAAACCTGTTCAGCCGCGTGGGGTTCAAAATTCCAAGTGGTGAGCATTTCGCCGTCAATGGCAGCGTTGCCGTGCTGGCCTTTGTTGCCATACTCTTCCTTCTTTTGCCACTTCCAGTTTTCGGGTTTTTGATAGTGCAAGTACAGGCGGTGGTAAAAATCTTTGGCCCGCCCGCCGATCACAGTCTTGTCGCCAGTGTCGGTGTAGCCCAGCCCGCCCGCTGATAGGCCACCGAGGTGCTTGTCGGGCGAAACGACCAAGACACTTTTGCCCAACTGTTTTACTTGGACCGCGGCTATGATCGCCGCCGATGTGCCACCGTAGATGATGACGTCGGCTTGGTGAACGATCTTCTTCTGGGCTAATGCCGTAGCAGCCAGCAGCAGGCCAGCTAGGGCGAGGAGGTAGGGGGATTTCATGGCAGATTTAGTGCTTGTTGCGGAATTTAAAACCAAGGAACCGGATTTATATTTATTGCGACCAAGGCAATAACAATACGAACGAACCATTTGCAAAACTGACGGCACGGGCCTCCCCGCGTTTTTCAATGCGATGCAATTTCAGCTATTTTCCCAAAAGAAAAATGGATTTGGGCTTGGGGCGGGGGTTAAATTCCCGGTAGCACACCGTGAGTGCAGGCAGTCAACGGCAAAGTTTGTCCCAAGAGCGCCTGAAAGATGAGCCATTGGCGATTGTTACCGTGGCAAATTAACTGGCGATGTCACCTTTGGAAAAACATGTCTTCGGCCCAGTTGGGTGGCTCCAGAAAGAAAACAGTTTTGACACGCAAGGCCGGTACGCTGGAGCTGCTTTTTTGCTGGAGTTTGAGTTTAAAAACATGAAGAGAACATCAAAACTGGCCTTGTTATACTCAACACGCCATTGAGTACTAAAAAATAGTGTCATAGTAAGTAGAAATTGCTAAAATTATTTTTAGCTGGCATTGGGCCAAAAACCAAACCGGACTTAGTGGGGCCCGGCTTGATTTTTGGGCAGAAAAACTTTTTCCTACCCAAAAAAGCGCAGGCCGCCATCTTCGGGTTTGCGCAGCTCATCGGCAAACAAGCCGATTTTGGCCACATTCTTGATCCCTGGTGCCATTTCAAATTTGCTGTTGATGTCCAGTGCGTGGATGTTCAGGTGGGTGAGCTGGCGGATAGCGGCCACATGCGGGAGGTCCACCCCCCCACTGAGGAAAAACGGTTTGGCATTGTCGTACCGATCCAGCAGCGACCAGTCAAATGTTTGGCCATTGCCGCCATAGTGCTGGCCCTTGGTATCGAACAAAAAATAATCGCACACCGATTGGTAATCGGCCAAGCGGCCAAAGTCAAACTGGGCATCGATGGCAAATGCTTTGATAACCCGTTTGCCCAATTGCTGGACCGATTGGCAAAATGCGGGCGGCTCGTCGCCGTGCAGTTGGATGGCCCCCAAGCCATAAACGGCCGCTTGCATTTGGACATAGCCCAGCCCGGCATTGACAAAAACCCCGGTCCGGGTGACGTACTGGGGGATGGCCGCGGCCAGTTCGGCTGGTAGGGTGCTGCCCGCATACCGGGGCGAGGCTGCATGGAAAATCAGGCCCAGGTAATGGGGCTGGGCCGCCGCGATCACTTCCCGGATGTTTTGCGGCTCGCGCATCCCGCAAATCTTTAGTTGAAGGCTCATTTGACAATTCTGTTGACAACGTGGGTTTAATGGCAACGGCCCATTGGGGAATCCCGATAAATGCTATTTCTTTGGGCAGTGGAATGTAGCAAGTTCAGTGCGAAAATCCTAAAATTGGGCCAATAAAATGGATCCAATGGCCAAAATCACGGTTGACATGAAACCCTCTCCCTTGCAAAAAACGGTTGTAATTGACGTTGTCGGCCTCACCCCCGGTCTCTTGGGCGACCATACCCCGTTTTTGCGGCAGTGGGCGGCCAGCGGCCAACTGGCCAAAGTGCGCCCGGTGCTGCCCGCCGTCACCTGCTCGGCCCAAGCCACCTACCTCACGGGCAAGTACCCGCGCGAGCATGGCATCGTGGGCAATGGCTGGTATTTTGCCGAGGAATGTGAAGTGAAATTTTGGCGACAGTCAAACCGGCTGGTGCAGTCGCCCAAAATTTGGGAAGTGGCCAAAGCCTTGGATTCGAGCTTTACCTGCGCCAACCTGTTTTGGTGGTACAACATGTATTCCACCGTTGATTACAGTGCCACGCCCCGGCCCCAGTATTTGGCCGATGGCCGCAAAATGCCCGACTGCTACACCCAACCGGCCAGCCTGCGCGACGACCTGCAAGCGCAACTGGGCACCTTTCCGCTCTTCGATTTCTGGGGCCCGCGCACGACCATCCGCTCCAGCCAGTGGATTGCCGAGGCTGCCAAGTGGGTGGAGCAAAAATATTCGCCCACGTTGTCGCTGGTTTATTTGCCCCATCTTGACTATAATTTTCAGCGCTACGGCCACCACCACCCGAGCATTCCGGTAGATCTGCGCCAGATCGACGACCTGTGCGGGGATCTGATCCCGTTCTTTGAGCAGCGTGGTGCCCAGGTGGTCGTGTTATCTGAATATGGGATTACCAACGTGCGGCGGCCCATTCACCTGAACCGGGTGCTGCGCGAGGCTGGCCTGATCCAAGTGCGCACCGAGCGCGGGCTGGAACTGCTCGATCCGGGCGCGAGCCAAGCATTTGCCGTGGCCGATCACCAGATCGCTCACGTGTATGTCAACAATCCGGCGCAATTGGCCAAGGTGCGTGGACTGCTGGAAAAAACACCGGGCGTGGAACTGGTGCTGGATCGGGCGGGCCAACGGGCCTACCAGTTGGATCATGCCCGGGCCGGCGACTTGGTGGTAGTGGCCGATCGGGATTCGTGGTTTACTTATTACTATTGGCTCGACGACCAGCGGGCCCCCGATTTTGCCCGCATTGTCGACATCCACAAAAAACCGGGCTATGATCCGGTGGAAATGCTCATCAACCCCAAAATAGCCGTGCCCGCGCTCAAAGTGGGTTTTACCCTGCTCAAAAAAATGCTTGGGTTTCGTTATTTGATGGATGTGATCCCGCTCGATGCCACCCTGATTGGGGGGTCGCACGGGCGGATCCCCGAGGACGCACAAGATTTCCCGCTGTTCATCACCCAACAAAAAAACTTGGGAATTGCCCCCGAAATGCAGCCCCATGAGGTGTTCCAAGGACTGATGCGGCACTTGCAGCCAGCGTGGAACGAGGCTACGGAGTGATTTCAAGGCCATACTTGGCCAATAGCCCGGCAACCCCGCCCAACGAAAACTTGGCCTTTTTGAGCTGGTTTACTTCCGGGTCGAGGGAATAGTGGAACGCAGTTCGGAAGTCGGCCTTTTCCAAGTTGGTGCGCTCAAAAACGGCCCGGGTCAGATCGCACTGGTCGAACGAGGCCCCACTGAGGTCGGTTTCGGTGAAGTCCACTTCCTGCAAAGCTGAATTTTTGAACTTGGTCTTTTTGAGCTTGAGCTGGCAAAAGGAAGAAAAATTGAGGAGGCAATTATCGAACGCCACCGCCAACAGAAAGGGGTGGCAAGTTTCAAAACGCAGCCCCAACAACTTGCAGCCACTGAATTGAACTTCTTTCAGGGCAGTTTGGGCCAATTTGGCCATGCTCAAGTTACAGTTGGTGAAATGGCAATCGGAAAAATGACAGCCCGACAGGTCGGCATTGGAAAAATCACACTGCAAAAAAGTGCAGTTTTCGTATTCCCCTTTGGCCAGTGGCGTTTCGGTAAAGTTGTATTTCGCGAAGGTTTGACCTTCGGCATAAGTTTTTGCCATGAGTATGAGCGCAAGCACGTGTTTTTTAAAGGATGGGTGCTAAAAGACAGCCCCCATTTTGCCACCACAAAACTTGTCCGCTGGGAGGCGTGGCCCCTTCCTGTGCCAGTTCTTTTTGGCCCAGCAACCGGAGCCGCTGCATTGATTACTTGGATTCATCAAGCGACAACAAGTTGTACGACTGGCTGGGCGGAAACAATAGGCTTAGAGCGTTGGGCTTGATTTTAAATAACGGACCTTTCTCTACAACTTTACCGACAGAAGTTCTTTTTATCAAGTGGTCAAGAGTAATTATTCCTTGTTCTAGTAGAATATCAAATTGGGATACAATTGGCTTTTTAGTATGCTCAACCTTTTTATAAATAAAATGTTCTTTGTTGTCAATTAATAGTGAATCAGCGGCAATCCAAAATGTTTCATTGTGCTTTTCTAGTAACCGTTTATGTAATGTTTCTAGTCCCCAAACAACAAAATCGCCTACTGTGGCTTTATCGGAATTTTCAGCTAATTGTCTTACATCGGTATTGAGTTTTAGTTTTAGGCCTTGCGAGTTATATATTAAAGAAGAAACCGTACAATACAATTTAAAATCTTCTCCACGCTGATAACCAAAAGTATTTAGTATTTCGGCCGAACTTTTGAACTTGCTGGTCTCCCAATTAGGAACTTGTGCAAATAAAGTTTTTCTATTTCCTCGTTTATCACGAAATGATTTCAACTCAATACCTTTGTAATCAGGCTTTTTAGACGAATTAGTGTTTATGCCCAGAAGTGTTTCCAAAGTTCTTCCTATGGCAGTATCTGCTTGAAGTATCGCGGGAACAGGCCCATTTGTTGCAATTTTTTTCAATAGAGTTAATAATTCTTGCGCTATTTTATTTGAAGAGTAGTTTATTCTATTTACCAGCTCTTGTAAAGGATTGTTTACTTCTCCATTAATTAGACTATCAAAGTTAAGCCTTGTGATGTTGATAACGTATAATTCATTTTCAAGGGCAATAATTGCTAAGATATCAGTTGCCTTTGCGTAAGCACCTAAACCTTTAAACCAAATTCTTGGGTCGCCGTTCTTTGTAATTGGACGATAAAGGGATGCTGATGAGGTCTCTAGCCTATCGGAATGAACTAAGTAGAAAGTTACTTGAATTTTACTTTCTGGTCCCTGCTTTTGCACTTCGTAATTGTGGATATTTTGAGCTTTCAAATAGGTTCTTACAGTTCCCGTTGCATCGATGATGGACTTTTCAAGCCCGGTTGAAGTTGGTTCAATTAAAGCTGACTCCACCGATTTTTCGGTCAGTAGTTTTATTCGTTCTATTTCTACTTTGGTTAATTGTCGCATTCTTCAGTCAATAGTTTTCAAAATTTCTAGTGCTACTGCTCTTGCCATTAACGGGGGAACAGCGTTGCCAACCAGAGTAAACTGTGGTACTTCAAACTTTCTTTTATTCCCACCTGTAGACCGTTTTCCTTGAAAAACAAAGCTATCATCAAACGACTGCAAGCGTGCCATTTCTCTGACTGTTAAAGCCCTTGGACTAGCATAGTGCACATAATCATCAGGGATGGTCATTACTGTTGGACTTTGACCCTCTGCCTTCAATACGTTATAATTTCTCTTTTCAGAGTCAAGCCCGATTTTTTTCAGTTCGTCTTTAGCTTCATCGTAGTTTCCTGTATTAAGAATTACATCCAATCGTTTCAC
>JAYUVL010000538.1:0-7471 GCA_043754075.1 Cytophagales bacterium
GGCGCGGCGGCGGGGCTATGATGAAGCCGTGCTGCTCGACCACCAGGGATTGGTGGCCCAGTCACCGGGGGCCAACTTGTTCATCGAGAAGGGTGGGCAACTGTTCACCCCACCCCTGGGGAGCGTGATGCCCGGCATTACCAGAAAGACCATGCTGGAATTGGCTGCTGAGTTGGGCATTGAGGCTGAAGAACGACCGATTACCCCGGCCGAACTACAAGCCGCCGACGCCGCCATGCTGGTCGGGACTGCCACCGAAGTGGCCGGCATTGGCATGGTAGATGGCGTTCCGTTGCGCATGCCCTACGAAAAGTCGCACTGTGCCCGCTTGGCCGAGGCTTACTATGACTTGGTCCATTCGGTCATGGAGCCGTCTTACACCATTATTTAAGTGGAGGGGACATTGGAACCGCACTTTGGCCGCGCAACTCCCATCAACTTGGGGCCAACCCAACACAACTTGCCCCACTATCCCAGAAAAAAGTAAACTTTGTTATTAACGATATTTTAAAAAAAATTACAACCCATTCATTAAATCACAAGCAAAAAAACTCGCATTCGCAACTAAGAGATATGGAGCCAATCAATCGCTACAGCCGCACGTTCACCCAAGATGAAAACCTCCCCGCCGCCCAAGCTATGCTGTATGGCATCGGCTTGACCGAGAGCGACATGGCCAAGGCCCAAGTGGGCATCGCCAGCACGGGGTTTGAGGGCAATACGTGCAACATGCACCTCAATGCACTGGCCACCCGGGTAAAAAAGAGCATCAATGCCACTGAAAAACTCATTGGCCTAACTTTCAACACCGTGGGTGTGAGCGACGGGATGACCAATGGCACCTTGGCCATGCGCTACTCCCTGCCCTCGCGCGACGTGATCGCGGACTCGATCGAGACCATCGTGGGCGGACAATGCTATGACGGAGTGGTGGCCTTGGTGGGCTGCGACAAGAACATGCCCGGGGCCATGTTGGCCATTGGCCGCCTCAACCGCCCGGCCATTCTGGTGTATGGCGGCACCATCAACTCTGGCCGCTACGATTATGGCCAATACAAGGGCAAAAAATTGGACATTATCTCGGTATTTGAAGCGTATGGCAAAAAAGTATCGGGCACTATTAGCCCAGAAGAATACAAGGGTGTCATCAAAAACGCCATCCCGGGGGCGGGAGCTTGCGGGGGCATGTACACTGCCAACACCATGGCCACCGCGATTGAAGCCCTGGGAATGAGCCTGCCCAACAGTTCTTCGTTCCCGGCGGTCAGCCCGATGAAGCAGGCCGAGTGTGACCAGATCGGCCAAGCCATTTACCATGCCCTGGCCTTGGATCTAAAGCCCCGCGACCTGATGACCTTCGAAGCCTTTGAAAATGCCGTGACCATGGTAATGGTGCTGGGCGGCTCGACCAATGCCGTGCTCCATTTGCTGGCAATGGCCAAATCGGTCGGGGTCAAATTTACCCTCAAAGACTTTCAGCGCATCAGCGACCGCACTCCCTTTCTGGCCGATCTGAAACCGAGCGGCCAATATTTCATGGAAGATCTGTGCAATGTGGGCGGCGTGCAAGCGGTGATGAAAATGGTATTGGCCGAAGGGCTGCTCCACGGTGACTGCCTCACCATTACGGGCAAAACCATGGCTGAAAATTTGGCCAATTCCTCGGGATTACTGGCAGGCCAAGAGGTTGTCCACCCGTTTGCCAACCCGATCAAACCAACGGGCCATATCCAGATCCTGTATGGCAACCTGGCCCCCGACGGGGCCGTGGCCAAGATTACGGGCAAAGAAGGTGAACGGTTTGAGGGCACGGCCCGGGTATATGACTCCGAAGCTGACCTAAACGAGGGCATCACCAAACACGAAATTCAGCCGGGCGACGTAGTGGTGATCCGGTACAGTGGGCCCAAAGGCGCACCCGGAATGCCTGAAATGCTCAAACCCACCTCGGCCATTATGGGGGCCGGCCTTGGCGATAAAGTAGCTTTGATCACCGATGGCCGGTTTTCGGGCGGTACGCATGGTTTTGTGGTGGGGCACATCACGCCCGAGGCCCAAGCCGGTGGCAATCTTGCACTGGTCATCACCGGGGACCGGATTGTGCTTGATGCCCGCAACCGCACCATCGATGTGCTGGTGAGTGACCAAGAACTGGCTCGCCGACGGGCCAACTGGATCCAACCACCCTACAAAGTAACCAGTGGCGCTTTGTGGAAATACATCAAAAGTGTGGGGCCTGCCTCCGAAGGCTGCGTGACCGATGAGTAAACACCTAGCCAGAGGGCAATCCGCCCCGATTGATGGCAATCCCGTACAAGTATCCCGAGCAATGGTTACCATTTGCCCCTGGTTGGCATTAATCTGGCAGGAGCAACCAACCAAGGATATTTTCACGGGTGAGCTACGGCCCCCACTTGAAACCCAAATGGGGCCTTGAATATCCCAACAATCAGTTTGACAGACATTCAACACAAAAAAGTAGTTAACTTCATTAACTAATATTGTCATTCTAAAACATCGATTACAATGGAAACTATACCGCAAGGGGCGGTTCTGGAAATAGCCGAACGCCAGAATGGGCACCAGCAAGAATACCTGATCGAGAAGGACAACATCAGCGGGGCAGAAGCCTTGGTCTTGGCGTTACTGGCCGAAGGGGTGGACACGATGTTTGGCTACCCGGGAGGGGCCATCATGCCCGTGTACGACGCCCTATACGACTACCAAGATCGGCTTCGGCACATCCTGGTGCGGCACGAGCAGGGAGCAACCCACGCCGCCCAGGGCTATGCACGGGTTCAGCACCGCGCCGGGGTATGCATGGCCACCTCTGGCCCCGGAGCAACCAACCTGATCACCGGCATTGCCGATGCCATGATCGACTCTACGCCGATCGTGTGCATCACTGGGCAAGTGGCCAAACATTTGCTTGGCACCGATGCCTTCCAGGAAACCGATGTGATCAGCCTCTCGCTGCCCATCACCAAATGGAACTTTCAAGTGACCCGCGCCGAGGAGATCCCCGAAGCCATTGCCAAAGCTTTCTACATTGCCCAAAGCGGCCGCCCTGGGCCAGTGCTGATCGATATCACCAAAAATGCCCAAACCGAAAAGTTCAATTTCAAGTACAAAAAGATCAGCAAAATCCGCAGTTACTTCCCCAAGCGCAAAGTGGACTTGGCCCGGATCGACCAAGTGGCCGAACTGCTCAACCAAGCCCAGCGACCCCTGATGCTGATCGGGCAGGGAGTGGTACTGGCCAAAGCCCAAGAAGAAGTGCGAAAACTGGTCGAAAAAACCGGAATCCCGGTGGCCAGCACCCTGCTGGGCCTATCCGCAATGGATGCCCACCACCCGCTCTACGTGGGATATTTGGGCATGCACGGCAACTATGGGCCCAACATCCTGACCAATCAATGCGACGTGCTCTTCGCCGTGGGGATGCGCTTCGACGACCGCGTGACGGGCGACGTAAAACGCTACGCCAAACAGGCCCAAGTGATCCACATTGAAATTGACCCGGCCGAAATTGACAAGGTCGTTAAAACCACGGTGGCCGTCAATGCTGATGCCAAAGAAGCCCTCCAAGAATTATTGCCCAGGTTAAAGCCCAATTCCCACTTGGAATGGTTGGAGCGTTTTCGGGAATGTGACCGGATCGAGCACGAAAAAGTAATTTCCAAGGACTTTGCCCCATCGACCGACAAACTCAAAATGGCCGAAGTGATCAAAATGCTGTCCGATAAAACGGGGGGCAAGGCCATTGTGGCCACCGACGTGGGCCAGCACCAGATGACCACTACCCGCTATTATGAATTTACTGCCCCAAACAGTAACATTACCTCGGGCGGACTGGGCACTATGGGCTTCTGCCTCCCAGCAGCCATCGGGGCCAAAGTGGGGCGGCCCGACCGCCAAGTGGTGGCCATCATTGGTGATGGCGGCTTCCAGATGACGCTGCAAGAACTGGGCGTGATCCTACAGTACAACGTAGCGGTCAAAATTATTATTTTGAACAACAATTTTCTGGGAATGGTGCGGCAATGGCAGCAACTGTTCTTTGATCGCCGTTATTCGTCGGTGGACATGTGCAACCCGAATTTTGTCAAAATTGCCGAGGCGTACAACATCCCGGCCCTGCGCGTGGAACACCGCGATGAACTGGACGGTGCTTTGACCCAGTTGCTTGACAGCCCCACCGCTTTCTTTTTGGAAGTAATGGTGGAAAAAGAAGAAAATGTGTTCCCCATGGTCCCGGCCGGGGCTTCCACGGCAGACATCCGTTTGGAATAACCGGTGGCAGTGGAGTTGCCCACTGCCACCAAAAAATTATCCATGAATCAACCATTTTCCCTGCTCCCGATGGAAACAGAACAGCTTTATACCGTATCCATATTCACCGAAAACACCTCCGGCCTCATGCACCGGATATTGACCATTTTCACCCGCCGGAAGATCAACATCGAGAGCCTCACCGTTTCCGAGACCGAAACCCACGGGATCAGCCGCTTCACTATCACTATTTTCACCACCAACGAAGGGATTGTGCAGATAGTGAAACAAATCGAAAAGCAAGTGGAGGTGCTCAAAGCTTTTTTCTACGATGACAGCAAGATCGTTTACCAAGAACTCGCTCTTTACAAAATGCCAACCGGAGCGTTCATGGGCAACGATTTGGTAGAAAAAATAGTCCGGGACAACTATGCCCGGATTTTGGCCATCGAAGAAGAGTTTACCGTAATCGAGAAAACGGGGCACGAGGCCGAGACCCAGAAACTGTTTGAGGAACTGAAACCCCACGGCATCTTGAGCTTTGTCCGCTCGGGCCGGGTGGCCATTGCCAAACCGATGAAACGGCTCTTGGCCCATTTGCGGGAACTGGAAGAAGTGCATTAGGGGCCAGCAACACGCCATTGGCCGGAAAGGGCAAGCAACGGTAGCTTGTACTTTCCGGCCAATTTTGTAGTTTTGTCACCAAAAATCAGGTTAGATTTAAACACCTCTATTACTTTGGACAGTCTTCGTTTTCTCCGGGGCAATTCTCTTGCCGCCCTATTGCTCAATATATTGATCATAGCCATCTTGCTATTGTTGCTTTTGTTGGGGTTTTTCTACATTTATTTGCCCATAACCACCCACCATGGCGAAACCATCACCGTCCCCAACGTGGTTGAGTCTGCTTTCAATAAAGCAGTGGAACGGCTGGAGGACAGCGACTTGCGCTACGTAGTCACCGATTCAAGTTACAATCCAAAACTACCCCCGCTGACCGTAATCAAACAAGATCCGGCCGAAGGGGCCAAAGTGAAGGTAAACCGGCGCATTCACTTGACCATCAACTCGTTGATGCCGCCAATGGAACTCTTGCCAAACATCATTGATAATTCGCTCCGCCAAGCGGACTTGGTACTGGAAAGTTATGGTTTCAAACGGGGAAAAGCTGATTTTGTGCCCGATCCTGCCGCCAATGCCGTGCTCAAGATGTTCCACAAAGGCCGCGAAATCAGTCGCGACCAGTTGAGAAAGGGTATTTCATTGCCCAAAGGGTCGGTCATTGACCTGCAAGTGGGTGATGGCGTGGGTGACACCGAATTTGAAATGCCCAATCTCGTGGGCAAGCCCCTCTCAGAGGCTGAATACCTGACCCGAGGCGTTGGCTTGGGGATCAATGTGACGGCTTATGAAGTAGCGCCGGGCCGGAGACAAGGGACGATCCTCCGCCAAACGCCACTGTATGCCCCAGGGGCCAAGATCAAACTGGGGGTGATCATCGATGTGGTGGTAGCCGGCGAAGAGATCATCGAGGAAATTGAGCAATAGTTTCTGCGTTGCTTCATTTTACACGCCTCAACTGCCTCATTGGCAAACACTTACTGAAATCAATGACAACCAAACGGGCCTACACTCCCTACTAGGGGCTAGGTCCGTTTGGCCACTGGCTTAAAATGGCATCTCTTCGTCATTTTTCTTGAACTTGTCGTTCAAATCATTCATTTTACTGCCCACTGTGTAGGATCCATCACTCGAGTGGCTGGTTTTTAATTTGCCGTAGGCCAGGTCATCGGGCTGGCTGGGGGGAGTGTAACCGCCACTCCCATTCGCACCAAGGCCGCCGAGCGAAGCACCATCATCCTCCAAGTCCACAAATTTGGTGAACCGATCAATAAATTTGAGCCATACGCTGCCCACCGAACCATGCCGGTTTTTGGCAATAATGATTTCGGCGGTTCCTTTGAGCGGCACCCCGGTTTCGTCGTCCTTGGTAATGCCATAATAATCGGGGCGGTAAATGAACATCACCATATCGGCATCTTGTTCAATGGAGCCCGATTCGCGCAGATCCGACAGTTGTGGCCGCTTGTCGCCCCCCCGGGTCTCCACGGCCCGGCTCAATTGGGACAGGGCAATGACGGCCACGTTCAACTCTTTGGCCAGTTGCTTGAGCGAGCGAGAGATCCCGGCAATTTCTTGTTCCCGGTTGCCGCCATTGTTTTTGTTGCTGTCTCCGCTCATCAGTTGCAAATAGTCAATGATGATGAGTTGAATGTCATTTTGCGATTTGAGGCGGCGGCTCTTGGCCCGCAGTTCCAAAATGGACAAAGCGGGGGTATCGTCAATAAATATCTTGGCTTGCGCAAGGCGCGTCGTTTTGTGGACCAACTGCTGCATTTCATAGTCTTCCAGTTTGCCGGTCTGGATTTTCTTGCTTTCCAGTTCCGCCTCGGCAGAAAGCAAGCGGTTCATTAACTGCACTTGGGACATTTCCAACGAGAAAATCACCACTGCTTTGCCAAAATCGACGGCGGCATTGCGCAAGAGCGAGAGCACCAGGGCAGTTTTGCCCATCCCGGGGCGGGCGGCCAAAATCACCATGTCCGATTTTTGCCAGCCCGACGTCACCCGATCCAAGGCCGTAAATCCACTGGCCACCCCGGTCAGTCCATCTTTTTGGCCCCGCTTCTCTTCAATCTCTTTGAGCACTAGCCGCATGAGCGAACTCATGTCCGCATAGTTTTTCCGAATGTTGGCCTCCGAAATGGCGAACAAGGCTTGTTCAGTGCGATCGAGCAATTGGAGCGCGTCGGCCGTGTCCTCGTACGCATCTTGCAGGATCTCGCCCGACAGGCGGATGATCTCGCGCTTGATGGCGCACTCCTGCACAATCCGGGTGTGGGCCACTATGTTGGCCGCTGAGTTCACTTTGGTGGTGAGCGTGGCCACCCCAGAGTAGCCTCCGGCTTTTTCCATGGTCCCCGATTTGCGAAGTTGATTGGTAACCGTCAACAAATCAATGGGTTCTGACATTTTGAACAACTCGAGGATGGCCTCGTAGATCGCTTTGTGGCCCTCTTTATAAAAGTGTTCGGGCCGTAAGATTTCCACCACATCGTTCAATGCGTTTTTTTCCAACATCAACGCACCCAGCACAGCTTCTTCCAACTCCAAGGCCTGGGGCGGCTTTTTTCCCAAC
>JAYUVL010000539.1:0-3435 GCA_043754075.1 Cytophagales bacterium
GAGCGCGACAAAGACGTGGCCAACGCCATCCGTTATGCAGTGGACAATGGCGCCAGAATAGTCAACATGAGCTTTGGCAAGGGCTTCTCGCCCGACAAGGCAGTAGTGGATGAAGCGATCAAATATGCTGAATCCAAGGGTGTGCTGTTGATCCATGCGGCTGGCAATGACGGTGCTGATACCGACAAAACTGGCAACTTCCCAACCAAGGACCTGAGCGATGGCCGCAAAGCCAACAACTGGCTGGAAATAGGGGCGTTGTCTTGGAGAAGTGGGGAAGATATGGTGGCCGTTTTCTCCAATTATGGCAAAAACCATGTCGATTTATTTGCCCCCGGAGTGGACATCTATGCCACCACCCCCGACCAGAAGTATCAAAACAATAGCGGAACCAGCATGGCCGCCCCGGTCACTTCAGGGGTAGCGGCGGTACTGATGTCCTATTTCCCACACCTGACCGCCTCCCAAGTGCGCGAAGTTTTGGTCAAATCCACTTATAAGCTACCTGCCCAAAAAGTGAAAAAGCCCAGCGAAGCGGAAGAACCCGAAGTGGTGGAATTTGGCCAATTATCGGTCACTGGCGGAATCGTCAATGTGTACGAAGCCATCAAAGAAGCCCAGAAAATCAAATTGCCCAAGAAGCGTTAACCCCACGCCAATGGGTGCAGGGTTTTACGGCAACGGTTTTGGGATTTATCGTCCCGAAACCGTTTTGCTTTGTGCACGTGGCCACATTGCTATAACTTTGTTCGTTATCAACTCTTTAGCCCTTGCCCCTGGTCAGTTTCCTCATGCCTGCCTACAACGCGGAGCCTTTCATGGCCCAGGCCATCGCGAGTGTGCTGGCGCAGACCCACCAAAACTGGGAGTTGCTCTTGATAAACGACGGTTCCACCGACCATACCCGGGCCATTGCGCTATCGTTTGCCGATCCCCGCATTCGGCTGATTGACAATGAAACCAACATCGGCCTGACCGCCACCCTCAACAAAGGAATCAAACTGGCCCTGGGCAAATACATTGCCCGCCTCGATGCTGATGACCTAGCTTATCCCCAGCGGTTGGCCGTGCAGGTGGCCTTCATGGAGGCACACCCAGCGGTGGGGATGTGTGGTGCCTGGGCCGACCAGATCGACGGGGCCGGACAGATCATGGGCGAGATCAAAGTAGTGGTGGACCAAGCGGCCATTCAAGCCACCCTGCTGTTCCACAATAGTTTTTACCATTCCACGGTGATGCTGCGCCGCGAGTTGGCCCAACTCGGGTATGATCCCCGGTTCCAGATCCAAGAAGATTTTGAGTTTTGGGTGCGGCTGGCCAAAGTGACCAAACTGGCGGTGATTCCCGAAAAACTGATCCAGTACCGAGTACACGGCGGCAATGTGACCATCACCAAACGGCAGTCGGCCTTGGCCCATACCGAGCAAATCATCCTGCAACAATTGACCGAACTGGGCTTGCTGCCCACCAAGGCCGAGCTGGGCCTCCACCAGCAAATTGCCCATTTTGATCTGGGCGGTTCGGTTGAGTTTTTCCGGCTGGCCACCGACTGGCTGGCCCGTCTCAAGCAGGCCAATGACCGCACTCACCGATTCGACAACCCGGCTTTCGACCAACTGCTGGGGCGCAAGTGGACCACCGTGGCCGCGCATTTTACTTGGCTGGGCCGGGAAAACTTGCGGGCGCTCGCCCATTCGCCCCTGACTGCCCACATGGCTGCCAGCGATTTGCGCAAGATCCGCTGGTTGAGCGGCTTGCACATTTGGCCCTTGAATGCCTTATTTTTGCCGCTCTACCGATTGCTGAAGTCCAAATGAAATTTTCCTTTGTGATCCCTTACCGAAACCGGGAGACCGACCGGGTGGCCCGCTGCCTTGCATCTTTGCAAGCCCAGTCTTTTCCTGATTTTGAGATCGTCTTCATTGATTATGGCAGCGATGCCCCCGTCAAGGCCCAGATTGGCACACTGTGCCACCAGTTTGACAAAGTGCGCTACCTGTATTACGACACCCGGGGCTGGTTTTGGTCGCGCTCGCACGCGGTGAACTTGGGCATTGTCAACGCACAGGGCGAGGTGGTGGTCGTGGTGGACATTGACTTGATCTATTCGCCGGTTTTCTTGGCAAGGTTGAACCAATTAAAAAACCAATCCGGGGAAGCCAAAGAATTTTATCATTACCAGTGCTATTTCCTGCCCGAAAGTTTCCGGGGGTATGATCAATTGGATTTTGCGCATTCCCATCCGTATGAAACCAGCACCTTCCAAAGCTCGGGCGGCTTGGTGGCTGTGCCCCGGCAGGCATTTGCCGAAGCTGGCTATTTTGACGAATATTTCCGGGTGTGGGGGGTGGAAGACCTGGACATGATCGATCGGCTGCAGCACGCAGGGTATGTGCGGCGCACTGTCCCCGTGGCCGAAGCGGCCAGCTTCCACCAGTGGCACCCCAAGGCACACCGATCCGATGCTGCTCCCAATAGTTGGTATGATGCAATGGAGACCCACTGGCAAGCCCGCAAAGCGCAGGGAGGTTCGCAAAGCCCGCCCCAGTGCAGTTTTCCACCCCCAGAGCGTTTGGCCCTGGCCTCATTCGAAAGCCCCGGCCACCGAGCGTTCCAATTTCGTTTCCCTTTGTTGGCCGCGTTCAATCAATTCTCGGCCGCATTTTTGGCCTTGGCCCCCGGGGAGGGCTTGGCGGTGCGCCAGTCGTTTGAGGCCATTCCCCGAGCTGCCCCCTCCAAACTGGCCCAAGCCTTGGGAAAAGTAAACGGCTGGCTGGCCAAGACCCCTTTTTCTTACCGTTTGACCGAAATCAGAACGTTTGAGACTGATTTGATCCATTTCCGCGATGTACGCGATTTCCTCTTTTATTTTGTTGCCGAAAACCAAACCTTTATTGCTGACTATCGCTTCGATCAATCTGCGGCGGGCGAATTGGACATTTTGATCATCAAAAAATAGACGGATGAATTGGCAAACCACCCGATCTAGCCTAGATCACCCGGCTCATCTGGCGGTTTGCCAGCCAAGCCAACGAAATCGCGCTTGGGGCCTACCAAACCCTCTATCCACTCCAGCGGCTGATCGAAGCCCGGGAAGCGGCCATCCGATGACAAAAAATCAAACATCCCTCATTCCGAAGCCGCCACGGCCTGCGCCACATCGCGCAAAATATCGGCAATGTGCTCCAAGCCGACCGAGATCCTGACCAAGCCGGGAGTAATGCCCACCGCTGCCCGCTCCTCGTCCTTTAGCTTGGAGTGGGTGGTGGAATAGGGGTGGGTGGCAATGCTCCGGGTATCGCCCAAGTTGGACGTGAGCGAGAGCATCTTCAGGCCATCCATGAACCGTTTGGCGCGATCTAGGCCACCGTGCAGCTCAAAACTGACCATGCCCCCGCCCAAGCGCATCTGCCGCTGGGCCAGCGCATACTGGGG
>JAYUVL010000540.1:0-4783 GCA_043754075.1 Cytophagales bacterium
CGAAAAAAAGCATATCCCGTGTAAATAAAAGTTCCCTTGCCGTATTTGGCGTACAGCAGCCCCCCGGGTAAAGGCGATCGGCCCGGATCGGCACAGGCCAGCACCGTTTCGTAACTCTTGTCCCACTGATCGGCAAAGTAGAGGCCGCGCTCTTGGACCCAATCCTTGAAATCTTCGCCGGTGATTTTATTGGGCACATTGAGCAATGCGTGGCCCGGGGCCAAAATGGAGATCGGGGCTTCCTCCAGCGTTACCCGATCACGGGAAATGCGGAAAGGCATCGGCCCGATGTCCTTGGTGACCAAGCCAAAGTTGACATTGTATTGGACGATCACCGTGCCACCCTTTTTGACGTAATCCAGCAATTGTGGGCCATGGAACTTGATGCGGGCCTTGGCGTTGTAGGCGCGGATTCCGGTAATAATAGCGTCAAACCGGTTCAAATCAGTATTCTCAAAATTCTGTTCGGTCAACTCGGTGACCGTGTAGCCGATTTGCCGTAGGCTGGCCGAGATCTCATCCCCGGCCCCCTCATAATAGCCGATGTTGGTGCCCCGGACTTGGATGTCAAGCTTCACCGCGCGGGCTTGGGGTCGGGGAAACAGGGTTTGGATCGGAATATGGGGGTAGGAAATCTGCTCCATGCCAAAAGCTGGCTGCCCGTTGATTTTGACCCCAATCGTGGCCACGCTCTTATCGCGGGGGGGGAACAATTTGAACACCACGCTTTTCTCCTCTTCCTTGAAAGTCATTTGATAACTTATTTCGGCAGGCTCGCTACGCCACCCGGTGGGCAGATCGAGGGCAACTACACCTTGCGTTTTGCTGCGTCCCGCCTTCAACACGATGTGCACGTCTTTGGGCTCTTCGCCCGAGAACACATAGACTTGTTCTTTGAGGTTGGCCGTCATTTCGGGGACTACCTCAAAGGGGCGGTACAATTCGCCATCCACGCGGTGGGTCCACTTGTGGAGCATCGGCACGTCATAAGTGAACAAGATGCCTTCCAACTCCACCCCAAAAGTGACCACTGTCTCCGAAGGGCTCTCGGGCAGGCCCACCAGCAATTGCTCATCGACTTGGTACATGCCTTTTTTTAGCGGTTGGCGCAACCAGTAAGGCTGAGTAATTTGAGTTTTATCGCTCAGTTTGTACTTTCGCTTCTGCACCACAGGCACGTTGGTCAGCAGCATTTTGTCGATACTGGGCTGGGTGGCACTTTGGTCAAATTTGACTTGGCAAACCTTCCACGTGGCTTTTACCTCATTGCGCTTGATGGCAATGATAGTTGTGCCAATCGAGTCGCCGGCCACCGCTGAATATTCATCGGCAGTTACTTCAAACCATAAACCGGCACACTCCCGGATCACTTCCTTCAAATCCCTCTTTTTGGTTTTCAACCAATATTTTTCCGTTTCATCGGTGCCGGGCATCTTATCCAACTCACGATAAGCTTGCAATAGCAGCGGCAGGCTGGCGTGAGGTTGTTCGGGCTTAAACTTGTCATAAGCTTCTTTGAGGATCTTGCCAATTTTGTCACCACCCTTGATCCGCGCCCAAGTGGGGTCAATGCCCTCAAAAAGGGTTTGGGGCACGGCTTTGTCCCCGATTTTAGGTTGGAGGTACTCAATGCGCGCCCCTCGATCCTTGCCCGACCCAAAGCCTTGGCTCTTGTGCTGGGTGCGGCTGTCCATCGCGATGTCGTAATAACTCTCGCCGAGCAGGGGATTGTAAATGCCCACATCCACTTTGAGCAGGCCAGTTTCATCCACTTTGGTGGTATCGCTGAACCCCGGCCGCCATTTGTTCCAGAGCAAGCGTTTGGGTTGCCAAGCGGGGTAATGGGCCAACTGCTCGGGATACAGACGGGGATTGCCGGCCGCTTGAAATGCTTCCTCGGCCAACAACGCCGAAGAGGTATGGTGGCCGTGGCCCGCGGTGCTATCGGGGGGAAAGCGGGTAATGATCACATCGGGCCTAAACTTGCGGATGATCCACACCATGTCGGCCAGCACCCGCTCCCGATCCCAAAGCAGGAGCGTTTCTTGGGGGTTGCGCGAAAACCCAAAATCGTTGGCGGTCGAGAAGAACTGCTTGCCCCCATCGATCCGCCGGGCGGCCAGTAGTTCTTGGGTGCGGATCAAGCCCAGCAAGTAACCTTGTTCGCTGCCGATCAGGTTCTGGCCACCGTCGCCCCGGGTCAGCGAGAGATACGCCGTTTCATAGTTTTCGTGCTTGGCCAGATAAGCAATGAGCCGGGTATTCTCATCATCGGGATGGGCCGCCAAATAAAGGACCGATCCCAAGGTTTGCAATTTTTTGATGGCCAGTTGTAAGTCACTGGCTTTCATTGGTTTAAGCGCTTGGGCGAAAAGTTGGGAGGACAAGCCTACCACCAAAATCATTACAATTAGTCCGAAAAGTAATTTTTTGTGCATCTCGATCAACGATTGGAGGAAGAACAAACATACTCATTTAGGTTTAGTTTACCTTGATCTTGGTTGATTGAATTCAGATTTCCACCACCACTGCGCAAAACAAATATTAGCAAAACAAATATTTGGGCTAAATTTACCCCGCTATTGTAGATCCGCGCTGGCTTGACCTTGCTCCAATGGTCAACGCTGGGTGGACCGGGCAATCAGTGGTGTTTATCTCTCAAATCAAGTTTACCTTAGCATCTATTCACCTCCATAACCGACAAAACAGCCATGCCCATTTATCATCGCCTCGGCAAGATCCCCCCCAAACGACATACGCAATTTGAAAAAGCCGGGGGAGGATTATATTACGAACAACTCTTTGGCACTGAGGGCTTTGTGGGGATGTCCTCGTTGATGTACCATCTCTATCGGCCCACGATGGTGCGCGAAATCCTCCATTCGGTGAGTGTGGCCCCGCAGATCGCAGTGGAGCGCAATATAACGGCCCGTCGGATGTTGGGCTTCCAAGTGGCCCCGGCTGATGATTTCCTAACCAGCCGCACCCCACTCATGGTGAATAGCGACTGCACAATCGGAGTGGCCGCGCCCCGGCATAGCCTCACCGACTATTTTTACAAAAATGCCGATGCTGATGAACTGTTGTTCATCCACCACGGTAGGGGCACATTGCGCACGCAATTGGGCAACATTGAATTTGAGCCGGGCGATTATTTATTGATTCCCCGGGGCATAATCTACCAGCTTTCATTTGCAAACCCCGACAACCGACTGCTTTACGTAGAATCATCTTCGCCCATCTACACGCCCAAGCGATACCGGAACTGGTTTGGGCAACTGCTGGAACACTCACCCTTTTGTGAACGGGACTATAAATTGCCCCAGGAATTGGAAACGCACGACGAGCGTGGCGATTTTTTGGTCAAAATCAAAAAACAGGGAGTACTGCATGATCTCGTTTTGGCCGCGCATCCGTTCGACGTCGTCGGATGGGACGGTTATAATTTCCCTTACGGTTTCAGCATCCACAATTTTGAACCGATCACGGGCCGGGTCCACCAGCCCCCCACGGTCCACCAAACCTTTGAGTCTGAACGTTTTGTAGTGTGCTCTTTCTGCCCCCGCCTGTATGACTACCACCCCAAGGCAGTGCCCGCTCCCTACAACCACAGCAATATCGATTCCGAAGAGGTGCTTTATTACGTCGATGGCGATTTTATGAGCCGCAATGATGTGGAGCAGGGAATGTTTACGTTGCACCCGGGTGGGATCCCGCACGGGCCGGCCCCTGGCGCCATGGAGCGCAGCCTTGGCAAGAGCGAAACCAAGGAGTTGGCAGTCATGATTGACACCTTCCGCCCACTCATGCTCACAGAGGCCGCCCTGAAAATTGACGATGGAAAATACTACAAATCTTGGGTAGAATAGCTGTTTTGGGCCCAGGGAGGAGCAAAAACGGCGTGCTCCCTCCCTGGGTGAACCACAGCGGGCTGGCCATTAAGATCGCCAAAATCGCAGTATGATTACCTCGGCCAATAGGAAAAACAGCGCTGCCACCAACAAATACCGCCAGAGTGGCAAGGCGATGTTCTTGGCACTGAACTCACTGGCAAACTGATCGGCAGCTGTACCCTCAAATACTTGGACATTTTTGCGCCCCGCAAACACAGCTTTTAGTTCAGCCGCCGAATAAGCCGCAAAACTCGACTCGTTCTTGTCATAGTTGAACGCGACTTGGCCCATTGGCTGGTTGTCCCGCCGCCGGGCCAGGGTGTAGTTGCCCGCCACTAAGTTGGCCTTGGGAATCTCAATGACCAATTGATTGCCCGACAACCGCTGGGGCGGGATCAGTTCCAAATTAGTGTTGGCGCTGTCCGCAAAGATGAGTTTGAAAATATCATTGCGACCGTACGTTTCCCCTTCATTCAACGGCAGGGTGATCACGGGCTCACTGAACGAGAAAGCCAAACGGTCTGGGCTTTTGCGGCTTGAAATGGCTATTTTGTACATTACCGGGACAAAGAGCGCGTGCTTGGCAAAATTGGAATAAGCATCACTCAACGGGGACGCGCTCAAATAGACGGTACTGTTGAGCAGGCCAAAAGTGGAAAGGAACGGCTGGTCATTGCGGAAGCTGAGCAAGGAACTGCCCCCCGACCAGCTAATGACCGGGATAGCTTCGGGAACGTTCATATTGGGGGCAATCTTCTCAAACACGCCATTGAAGAAAGGATTGCGGTTGTCGGGCGGGTTGAGGGCCAACCGACTGGGCGCTGTGGTTATTGGGTTGATCTTGATCCCCAACAAGGAAGTATAGCTTTCGGGGTTGAGCTGGGCCGGCG
>JAYUVL010000541.1:0-4747 GCA_043754075.1 Cytophagales bacterium
GGATTGGGGTGCAAGTGAATCCCGCTACGATGCAAGCAGATGCCGGCCCGGATGTGAGCCTGATCCAAGGTGAACAAGTCCAGATGGCCGCCAAAGGACAATTGCTGGCCAACAATGCCATTGTGGCCACTGCCAACACGGAAAGCGGTTTTCGCTACCAATGGACGCCCACCGACGGCTTGAGCAACCCAACGTTGGCCAACCCGTTGGCCAGTCCTCGCGAGACCACCACCTACACCGTGACGGTACGCGATCCCAATGGCTGTGAAGCGCGCGACGAGGTGACCGTGACCGTGCGGCGCGAACTGAACGTGCCCAATGGCTTTAGCCCCAATGCCGATGGGATCAACGATACTTGGGAAATCGGCAATATGGACACCCAGCCCGATGCCCAAGTGACGGTATTTGATCGCTGGGGCCATCAAGTATTTGCCTCGGTTGGTTACCCGCAGCCTTGGGATGGCACTTTCCAGAGCCGAACATTGCCCCAAGATGTTTACTTTTACGTGATTACCTACCAAAATGGCCGGGCAAGGTTAAAAGGACAGCTCAATATTATCCGCTGAGGGCATCCCCAAGTCTTCGGATGACGGGTTTTTTGCGGCAAAGTGGACAGTGATCAAATCGTTTGGGTAAATTTGAAGATGAAAAAGCATTTTTCCTCAGTCATATATTCTCTGGTCTTTTTGTCGGTCATGGCTTGTCAGGAACCGGCCACCCAGTTCACTTTACTGCCTGTCGAGGATACTGGCATTGCGTTCTCCAACCGGATCACCGAAAGTGATTCCATGAATATCCTTGACTTTGAGTACATCTACAATGGAGGCGGGGTGGGCATCGGCGATTTTAACCAAGATGGTTTGATGGACATTTATTTTGCCGGCAACATGACCAGCAATGAACTGTACCTCAACCAAGGTGATTTTAAGTTCAAGGAAGTGGCCATAGAAGCGGGCGTGGGCGGGCAGCGGCGCTGGAGCTCAGGGGTAGCGGTGGTGGATATCAACAATGATCGGTTGCCCGACCTCTATGTATGTGCCACCGTGCACAAAACACCCCAACAACGGGCCAACCTCCTGTACGTAAACCAAGGAGTGCAGAAAAATGGGGTTCCCCAATTCAAGGAAATGGCCGCCGATTATGGCATTGCCGATACTACCCACACCACCAACGCCGCTTTTTTTGACTACGACAACGATGGCGACCTGGATTTGTACCTGGTGGTGAACCAAATGACTGGCACCACCTATCCGAACAAGTATCGGAACAAGGTCACCGACGGAAGTGCCAGCACCAATGACCGCCTGTACCGCAACGACTGGGACAGCCTCAATGGGCACTCGGTGTTTGTGGATGTGAGCACAAGGGCTGGCATCCGGTTCGAGGGCTTCGGCTTGGGCATTAACATTGCCGACATCAACCGCGATGGCTGGAAGGACATTTATGTGACCAATGACTATGTGACCAATGATTTGCTGTATATCAACCAAAAAAACGGCACATTTGTTAACATGGCCGACAGTTCGTTCAAGCACACTTGTTACTCGGCAATGGGCAACGATGTGGCCGATCTGAACAACGATGGCTTGGCCGATATCATCGCGCTGGACATGATGCCCCAGTACAACCTGCGTAAAAAACAGATGTTGGCCGCCAATAATTACAACCACTACGTAAATAATGACCGCTTCGGCTATCAATACCAATTTGTGCGCAATGTGCTCCAGTTGAACCAAGGCCGGCCCATTGGCAAAGACTACCCAGTGTTCAGCGAAATTTCGCTGCTGGCTGGTGTAGCCGAAACGGACTGGAGCTGGTCGCCACTGGCCGCCGATCTGGACAATGATGGCTGGCGTGATCTGCTCATTACCAATGGATTCCCCAAAGATATCACTGACCGGGACTTTGCCAATTACCGGGCGGCCCATAGCAATTTGGCTTCCAAAGAAATGCTGCTCGATGAAATTCCCCGGGTGAAATTGCACAATTACGTTTTTCGGAACCGGGGCGATCTGACGTTTGAGGACAATTCCGAAGCTTGGGGCTTTGCTACGCCCTCCTTTTCCAATGGGGCGGCTTATGCTGATCTGGACAATGACGGCGATCTGGATTATGTGGTCAACAATATTGATGATTCGGCCCATGTTTACCGCAACAACCTAATCGGGCAGAAGAAACCGGATAGCCATCATTTGCGAATTAAATTGGTGGGCAACAATCAAAACACCGCTGGTTTGGGCGCATTTATCGAGCTGCACTACGGCCAAGGCCAGCAGCAGGTTCATGAACACTCGCCTTACCGGGGCTATTTGTCCACGGTGGAAAATATCGCCCATTTTGGCTTGGGTAAAACGACGGTCGTCGACGAAGTGAAAGTAACATGGCCCGATGGCAATGTGCAGGTGCTGGCCAATGTGCCCGCCGACCAAGTGCTAACGGTGGACATTCGGCAGGCCCGGCCCGCGCCCCCAAATTCCGACCAATCGGCCCGGTCGCTGTTTTCTGATCAATCCGATTCGCTGGGCTTGGGCATTGGCCACGATGAAATGGACGTGATCGATTTCAATATCCAGAAATTATTGCCCCATAAATTTTCCCAATATGGCCCCGCACTGTCCGTCGGGGATGTCAATGGTGATGGCTTGGACGACGTGTTCCTGGGGGGAGGGAATTACCGAAAAGGCCGTTTTCTGGTCCAGCAGGCTGGTGGCCAGTTTACCGAACAGGACTTGCTGCCGGGCAAACCGGAGGAAAAAGTTTCGGAGGACATGGGGACCCTCTTGTTCGATGCCGATCGCGATGGTGATCTGGATCTGTACATTGTCAGTGGGGGCTACGGAGTCAAGCCCGGCGAGGGACAATACCAAGATCGGTTCTACGAAAACCGGGCAGGAAAATTTTACTTGTTGGCCAGTGCACTGCCCGAATTTTTCACCAGTGGATCATGCGTGAAGGCCACTGATTTTGACCGCGACGGCGATCTGGATCTCTTCGTGGGCGGCCGCGTGAGCCCGGGCGAATACCCCAAGCCCGTGGGCAGCCACCTGCTGCGCAACGACTCCCAAACTGGCCCCGCCAGTGGCCCGACGGTTTGCAAATTCACCGATGTGACGGCCCAAACGGCCCCTGCCCTGCAAAATATCGGGCTGGTGTGTGATGCCCTCTGGACCGATTATGACCAAGACGGTTGGCCGGATCTCTTGTTGGCCGGGGAATTTATGCCCCTCACTTTTTTGCACAACGAAAAAGGGAAATTGGCCGCAACCAGCATCGCCGATCTTGCCAGCAAAACGGGTTGGTGGAACAGCCTTGCGGGTGGCGATTTTGACAATGATGGTGACACCGACTACGTGGCCGGAAACTTGGGCCTCAACACATTGCTTCGTGCCTCGCCCCAGTTTCCGGTGCGGGTATATGCCAAGGATTTTGATAAAAATGATTTGTATGATGCCATTCCAGCGGCTTTTTTCAAGGCCGAGGACGGTTCGTTGCAAGAATTTCCTTTCTTTGGCCGGGAAGACATGATCAAGCAAATGGTGTCCTTCCGCATGAAATATCCCAAGTTCGCCCCCTTTGCCAGTGCCACTATGACCGACGTGCTGTCCGAAGAAGAGCGCAAGGACGCCCTGATCGTAGCGGCCAACTACATGGAAAGTGCTTATGTGGAAAATCTGGGGAAGGGTAATTTTGCGATCCGTCCGTTGCCACTGCAAGCCCAATTTGCCCCAGTTTTCGGCCTCTTGGCCCATGATGCGGATGATGACGGCAACTTGGACATCGTGCTGATCGGCAACGATTATGGGGTGGAAGTGACGCAGGGGCGAATGGACGCGCTTAACGGGCTGGTACTCAGGGGCGATGGGAAGGGGCAATTTAGTCCCTTGACCATGCAGCAGAGCGGTATTTTTGTCCCCGGGGATGCCAAAGCGTTGGTCACCCTGAAAACGGGCCAGGATCAGTATTTGATCGTGGCCTCCCAAAACCGGGGCAAATTGAAAGCATTTGGCCGCCGCCGATCCTGCCAGACCGTGGCCCTGCAAGCCAACGATGCCTACGCGATCCTCAAGTTGGCCAACGGGCAGACCCGTCGCAAAGAATTTTATCATGGTAGCTCATTTTTGTCCCAATCGGCCCGTCTGTTGGAAATCCCCGATGGGGTGAATAAAGTGGAGATAATTGATTTTCAAGGCAATAAACGGGTAATGGCCCCAGCGCAATGAAATACTTTTTACTTGGTAATCTCGTGTTATGGGCTCTCGTGTTTGGGTTTGCTCGATGCAGTGGCCCCATCGGCGAACTACGAAAAGTAACCAAGGTCTATGCTTCGCCCGAGGATCCGGCCCTTGTCCACCACACGGTAAAGCAGGTGACGGAGGTAATCGTGTACGATATTTTTTCGCCGCCAGTGGCCAGCCGGATCTACACCTATTCCAGTTTGGCCATGTACGAGGCTTTGCGGTTTCAGCGGGCCGGCACCCCATCCATTGCGGAAAAGCTGAACGGTTTTGGCCCAATGCCCCAACCCCCCCCCGGCCAAACCCTGAGCTGGGCCGTGGCTGGCCTCAAGGCCGCGATGACGGTGATCGACAAAGTGACCTTCACCAAAGATTCCATTTGGGCCTTTGAAAAAGCGATTTACCAAGAAATGCAGGCCCACGGGATATCCGATTCGGTGTTGGCGCACTCCCAAGCCTTTGGCCAAGCCGTGGGGCAGGCGGTGCTGGCCCGCGCTGCCAAAGACAACTAC
>JAYUVL010000542.1:0-2475 GCA_043754075.1 Cytophagales bacterium
GGGCCTGTTCCCTCCCCCCGTTCTTTATAAATCAATTACATTTTGAGGCGTAATTGATGCACTGTGCCACAATATTAAAGTCCCTTTTTGAACTAACCAAACGTTTGGAAAAATATTTTCTATAAAGTTGCTAGACTAACTAGTTTTACCCTCATTTGAGCACTCACTTTGGCAAAAAGGGACATTTTGGGGCGTGGCGGTTTGAAATGCCACACAAACCCTTATTTTTGCACCACTAATCAAATTAGCATCATGAGCGTATTAGTCAACAAAGACTCCAAGGTTATAGTGCAAGGTTTTACCGGTGCCGAAGGTACTTTCCATGCTGGCCAGATGATCGAATATGGCACCAACGTGGTAGGGGGAGTCACCCCGGGCAAGGGGGGGCAACTCCACTTGGACAAGCCGGTGTTCAACACTGTGCGCGAGGCCGTGGAAATCGCCGGGGCCAATGTGTCCATCATTTTTGTGCCACCCGCTTTTGCCGCCGATGCCATTATGGAAGCAGTGGAAGCCGGCATTGGGGTGATCATTGCCATTACGGAGGGCATTCCGGTCAAAGACATGATGCAAGTCAAACATTACCTCAAGGGTAAGAAAAGCCGCTTGATCGGGCCCAATTGCCCAGGGGTGATCACCGTTGGGGAAGCCAAAATCGGCATCATGCCCGGTTTCATCTTCAAGCCGGGCCGGATCGGCGTCGTGTCCAAATCGGGCACTTTGACCTACGAAGCCGTGGATCAACTCTCCAAGGCCGGGCTGGGCCAATCGACCTGTATCGGCATTGGTGGTGACCCGATCATTGGCACTACCACCAAAGAAGCCGTCGAGATGTTGATGAACGACCCCGAAACCGATGGGATCGTGATGATCGGCGAGATCGGGGGAGGCATGGAAGCCGAAGCCGCCCATTGGATTGCAAGCCTGCCCGCCGGATCGCGCAAGCCCGTGGTTGGGTTTATTGCCGGGCAAACCGCCCCTCCGGGCCGCCGGATGGGCCATGCCGGGGCCATTATCGGCGGGGCCGATGATACAGCCGCCGCCAAAATGGCGATCATGCGGGCCTGTGGCATCCACGTGGTGGACTCCCCCGCCATGATCGGCGAGACCATGCTGAAGGCACTCAACGGCTAGTGACCCGCAAAATCGTCCTTTACGGGCCGGAGTCTTCGGGCAAAACTACGTTGGCCAAGGCGCTGGCCCTTCATTTTCGAGCCCCGTGGGTCCCCGAATTCGCCCGCTATTATTTGGCCCAACAAGACCGGAATACTGGCCGACTGGCCGAGGGCATTGTGTCCACTTATGCCGACATTGAACCGATGGCCATTGGGCAAGTGGCATTGGAAGACAGCATGGCCGAAACTCTGGCCCCGGATCAATGGCTCTTTTGCGACACTTCGCCGCTCACCAACTTGGTCTATTCGCACCACTATTTTGGCCAAGCCCCCGAATGGCTGGCCCGGGAAGCTCCCCGCCGGCCCTACTCGCTCTATTTGCTCCTGCACCCGGACATCCCCTGGGAGGTTGATGCGCTGCGGGATCGCCCGACCGACCGGGCTGCTATGTTTGCCTTGTTCAAGGCCGCACTTGTGGCCAGTGGCCACCCCTTTGTGGAGGTTTGGGGCGACCCGCCCGCCCGCCTTGCCCGGAGCCTGGCTGCCGTGGAAGGGCTGCTGGCCAAGCCCTAGCTACGCGGTTGGATGGCTCTACCAGCCTTGGAGCGGCTCCCAACCCCGCGGTGATTAGGCCTAAGTTACCCCCGGCCAAGCCCAACTTTGGCGATAAACATAACGCAGGGTGCGGCGGCAATACGCCACCGGGGCGCCCAGTTGCCGGAGCACGCGCACGTAGCGGTGGAGGGTGCGCGGGGCGACGCCCAGTTGGGCAGCCAGCGTGGCGGGCGGCCCGGCCCAGCCCCTGGCAATGAGCCAGTGGAGCCGTTCCAGTGGGTCGGGGTTGGTTTTTGGCATGGTGGAGTTATTTGGCAGAAGAAAACAACTTGAAACGGTTTAATGATTTTCAGGTTAAACCATTCATTGTTAAGTATTTACGAAAGAAACTATTCGCGATCCCGGCTTGACTGTGTGCCCCAAGCGGTCAAGCCCACTTTTTGCTGGTGCCCCGGCTACCCACAACTGCCAGTGGTGCCGCCCTTTCCGGGCTGTAATCCCATCATTGGGCCTGCCTGCCCTCGGCAAATGGATGCCGCCCCGTTGGGGCTTGCTGGGCGACCACTCATGGCGCGAGTTGGAACAGGGCCGTTTGGCAACGTAGTGGCACAGCCCCACCGCCGCCCGCCGGATAAACCCAAGGCAGCAGTGGGGCCATGGTGACCGGGGGCCAAGCTAGTTGCTGACGGGCGGGCCCACTTGGATTTGCCGCCGCTCCAGCAATTGGCCATCAGGGCCGAACAAGTGGAGGAAGTACACCCCGCTGGGCAGCCCGCGCAGGTCCAGGGCCACTTGGCCATCCTTG
>JAYUVL010000543.1:0-3620 GCA_043754075.1 Cytophagales bacterium
TCAGACTTGTGAGTATGACATTTTATTTCAAATTTGGGGACGAAAGTGCGAAAATTTTCCATTTTCTGGTGTTGTTTTGAGATATAGAACTGCCACCAAAGCGGTCAGTCTATTTATTTTGGGGAGCATTGGCAAGACAATACCCCAAACCAATGAGGGAAAGTGTACCAAGTTTTCAAACTAGACCCACCTTCCCACCAATGTGCTATTACAATAAGAGGAATAGGCCCAAGAAATCAACAAATGGGCAAGTGCAACTGATCAAATTTCTGATACTATGGCCGAAGAAAGACCAATTACAATTCTCTGCGTCACTTGCTACTTCAAGGGCGCCCAATTTATGCGGGCCGCCAAGGCCCTTGGCTGCACTGTCTATTTGATCACCGCCAAAAAGCTGGAACACAAAGAATGGCCCCGCGAAAGCATTGATGAAATTTTTTATGTTCCCCAAGACAATGATGATTGGAACATGGAAGAGGTGATCCGGGGGCTGGCCTACATGTTCCGTTCCCGCAAAATGGACCGGATAGTGGCCCTTGACGACTACGATGTAGAAAAAGCCGCTCACCTGCGAGAGGAATTCCGGGTCCCGGGCATGGGCCAGACCCGCGCCCGCCTGTTCCGCGATAAACTGGCCATGCGCATCCAAGCGGCGGATGAGGACATTCCCGTGCCACCTTTCACGGCCACTTTCAACTATGATGACATCCGGGCCTACGCCGCCAAGGTAGAGGGGCCATGGGTGCTCAAGCCCCGCTCGGCAGCCTCGGCCATCGGGATCAAAAAAATCAACTCGATCAATGACCTATGGCCCGTCCTCGACAAACTGGGCGATAGACAATACACTTACGTGCTGGAAAAGTTTTTGCCCGGGGATGTGTTCCACGTCGATTCACTGATTGACGGTGATGAAATCGTCTTTGCCCGCGCCAGCAAGTACATGAACCCGCCCATGGAAGTGGCCCACGAAGGGCGCGTTTTCCGTTCGCATACCGTAGAATTTGGCTCCAAGGACGAAAAGGAACTGCTCAAAATCAACAAAAAAGTACTCAAGGCAATGGGACTCAAGCGCGGGGCGTCCCACACCGAATTTATCAAATCCCACGCCGATGGCAAGTTCTATTTCCTGGAAACCTCAGCCCGAGTGGGCGGGGCCAACTTGGTGGAGATGGTGGAAGCCTCTTCGGGCCTCAACCTATGGACCGAGTGGGCCAAGATCGAGACCCGTCGCAAAGGCGAAAAATACGAGCTGCCCAAAACTAACAACGATTATTCGGGGATCATTGTCACGTTGGCCAAACAACTCTGGCCGGATACCGCTGCTTACAACGATCCGGAAATCGTATGGCGAATGAACATGGAAAACCACGTGGGCCTGATCCTGCGGTCAGACAGCCAAGCCAAGATCATCAATCTCTTGGAAAGCTATGCCCAGCGCTTTTACAAGGATTTCTTTATGTCAATGCCGGTATCCGAAAAGCCCTCCAATTGACCCGTACCCTTTTGGGCCATCCTCGCTGGGTTAGCCACTTGGCCAACGCAGCGAGGATCGCTATTTTGGGAATCACCCGGGATAAATTGGCCCACCATAAAAGTTGGCCAACCCATCAACTGCCCCACCAAACCTCCAGCCCAAGGTTTTTTGGATAAATACCCACCCAAGAGCGCGGGCTAGCCAAAACCTGTTTAATTTGCGGGCAAAACTTAACCCATATTCCCATGCGCGTTTTGTTGAGTTGCCCGCCCATGATTGGGCAAGTGAAGGCATTCGAACCGCTCTTCCAAGCCAAGAACATTGAACTGGTGGTCCCCAATTTTGTGCAGACCCTGACCGAGGATGAACTTTGCCAATTGTTGCCCCAATTCGACGGCTGGATCATCGGGGATGATCCCGCCAACGAGCGCGTGCTGACCGCTGGCCGAGCCGGTAAACTGCGGGCCTGCGTCAAATGGGGCATCGGTGTGGACAATGTCGACTTTGCGGCTTGCCAACGACTGGGCATCCCGGTGTCCAATACCCCCTACATGTTCGGCAACGAAGTGGCCGACTTGGCGGTCAGTTATGTGCTGGCCCTGGCCCGGCAAACTCTTGCCATCGACCGGGGCGTGCGCGAAGGCCGCTGGCCCAAGCCAGCCGGGATGAGCCTCCAGGGCAAAACCGCCGCGATCGTCGGTTTTGGCGACATCGGGATGCACGTCGCCAAACGGCTCCTGGCATTTGATATGGCCTTGATTGGCTATGATCCCTACAGCAAATTCAAGGAGCAATTCCCCACCGTCACCTTCCTGCCTTTTCCCCAACAATTGGAAACGGCCGATTTTATAGTCGTTACCTGTGCCCTGACCCCAGAGACCAAGCACCTGATCAACGCCGACCGCTTGGCCCACGCCAAGGCGGGGGTGCGGGTGGTCAACGTGTCGCGGGGGGGAGTGATTGACGAAGCTGCCTTAGTGGCCGCCCTCCAGATCGGGCAAGTACACTCGGCAGCCCTCGATGTGTTTGAGCAGGAGCCGCTGCCCGCCCAATCGTCCCTGCGGGCCCTTGATCAGTGCATTTTTGGCACCCACAACGGTTCCAACACCATCGAGGCCGTGCACCGGGCAAGCCACCGGGCCATTGAGTTGTTGTTTGGCTTCTTGGGGGTATGAGGGGCGCACTGCGCAGGGGCCATGAGCCCGGTAAAAGCTGGGCTGTCAAAAACAACATCCATTACGTCCGACTACTGTGAAAAAACTAGTTTATCAATTATTGGGGCGTCGAAACACCAAAAGACTTTATTGGCTGGCCCAGCGCATCCTGAACGGCAAACGGCCCACTTTTTCCGAAGCCGAGCTGATCATTGACTATTTTGCGGGCCGCTCACAAGGGGGGGGACACCCAGCCTCCGCCGGCCTGATGATCGATGTGGGGGTGCATTTTGGTGAAAGCTGCCTCCCTTACTCCCAAATGGGCTGGCAAATAGTGGGCTTTGAGCCCGATCCCGCCAACCGGGCCAAAATCCCGCCCATCCCCGGCCTGAAGCTATACCACAACGCGGTATCGGACAAAGATGGCCAATTGGTAGATTTCTTTGCCAGCGAAGTGTCCAGTGGCATCTCGTCGCTCTTGTCTTTCCACCAGTCGCACCGGGCGGTGGCCCAAGTCCAGACCATTACTTTGGCGACGGCCCTCCAAAAAGAAGGAATAACTAAAGTTGACTTTTTAAAAATCGACATTGAAGGGCACGATTTGTTTGCCCTCAAAGGCTTTCCCTTCGACCAGATGCAGCCCGAAGTCATCTTATGCGAATTTGAGGATCATAAAACGATTCTAAATGGCTATACTTATCAAAATCTGGGCGACTATTTACTCCAGCAAGGCTATTTGGTCTACCTGTCCGAGTGGTTGCCCATTGTTCAATATGGCCATGAACACCAGTGGCGGCAACTCGTCCCCTACCCTAGCCGGCTGGTTGATGCACGGGGCTGGGGCAACTTTATCGCGATCCGGCCCCAACACCAAATCCCGTTTGAACAAGTGCGCGATCGCTACCTTAAATTTATCAACGGTTGAATATAGGATAAACGGTGTAACTTCGTATTTTGCAGCCAGTTAGCCGATAAATGTAGTGCAACTTATT
>JAYUVL010000544.1:0-4961 GCA_043754075.1 Cytophagales bacterium
TTCCACCGTTGTTGGTGTTAGCGCAGCGCACCAACAACAAGGGCCATCGGAAGTGCGGGTAGAAAACCTATCTTCGCAGGAAACTTGAACTGGCCGTCCGCGATTGATCGGCGGACGGCCAGTCACCTCACCCCTTGGCGCAAGAGTTAAGCGAAGCGTCTCTTTCCACCGTTGTTGGTGTTAGCGCAGCGCACCAACAACAAGGCTGGAAGTCCGGGTAGAAAACCTATCTTCGCAGGAGACTTGAACTGGCCGTCCGCGATTGATCGGCGGACGGCCAGTCACCTCACCCCCTGGCGCAAGAGTTAAGCGCAGCGTCTCTTGTGCCCGCGATGCGGCAAGTCTTCAGACTTGCGGCTTTGGATAGGTCTGGGTATGCACGCGAGGGGCCCACGGCAGCCGGTAACGAGTGCTCAAATAGCGAACATCCGCATTGATGATGCTTTCTTTCTTGGCGGGGTTATGCAGGTAAAACCTGCTGGAGGGTGCAGCTATGGCGGTCATAAAATTAAAAGGGCACATTGGTTGCCCAAATATGTGCCCTTTTTTCTTTTTCTAAATTTTCCTTGGCTTGTTTTGTCTTGCCCAAAATGCTATATTTGAGGGCTTTAGGGAAAAAGTATGCAAAACTAAACACAAGAAAAGTACAAATTGTGGAGGCTGAGGGATTCGAACCCCCGACCCTCTGCTTGTAAGGCAGATGCTCTGAACCGGCTGAGCTAAGCCTCCGTTTTCCCCGTCTCTTTCGTTTTGGGAGTGCAAATATAAAATGCTTTTTGGTAACTCCAAAAAAGATAAAAAAAATATTGAAAAAATGGGCCAAAAAAATGAGAGCACGGCTTAAAGGTCATGCAGAGCCGCTTTGGTGGCCTCGAAAATCGATTGCAGGCTGTCCAATTGGGCGGGCAGTTCTGCCAGATCCGCTTGCTCGATGCATAGCTCCATCACTTTGGCCAGTTCGCTCAAACGAGTGGCCCCGATGGTGCCGGCCAAGCCTTTCAGGGTATGGAGTGCTGTCTTAAGATTTTGAACGTCTTGTTGCCCCAATGCTTCATCGATTTTGCCCAGTAGAATTTGCACATCATTGATGAATGAGGCAAACAATTTGTCCATGAGCGATTGATCCCCTCTGGCCAAGCTTTTGATTTTGTCGATCGTCGTGAGGTTGAGCAGTACCTTGTCGGCTGGGGTGGGCGCGGCTAGTTGCGCTGCCGGGCGGGGAACTGCCACCACGTGGCCGGGGAACCAATGGGCCAGTTTGGCAAACATCGCGGGAGGCTCAATGGGTTTGGCCAAATAATCGTCCATGCCCTGTTGCGTGTAGCGGGTGGCGTCGCCCTCCATGGCATTGGCACTCAGCCCGATAATGACCGGAGCCGGGTCAAATTCTTGGCGGATGCGCTGGGTGGTGGCCAAGCCATCCAAAATGGGCATCTGAATGTCCAGGATCACCAAGTCATAGGCTCGCTGGCGCATCATGGTCAGGGCTTCTTGGCCGTTACTGGCGATGTCGATCTGGGTGCCCGCCTGCTCAAACATGATCCTGACTACCTCTTGGTTGACAAACACGTCTTCGGCCAATAAAATACGCAAGTTGCTCACTCGGTAGTCCATTATCGATTGCAGCTCTCTCGGGGCGAACTGGGCAGCTTGGACGGGACTTAGCTGGATCACTGGGAGGGTAAACCAAAAGGTACTGCCCTTGCCAAGTTCACTCTCTACATTCATTTCGCCGCCCCACAAAGCGACCAGTTGTTTGCAGATGGACAGGCCCAGCCCAGTGCCGACGTTTTTTTGGTTGTTTTCGCTGGTCACTTGGTAAAACTTCTCGAACAATTGCGTTTGCTGGTCTTTAGGGATTCCTTCGCCAGTATCTTCAACCTCGATTTTGAGCCAAGCTGGCCCGCCGGGCTGGGAACTGGGCAGGGTTTGGATGCGAATAGTCACCTTGCCCGTAGGCGTAAACTTGATGGCATTGCTCACTAGATTGGTCAGCACTTGCTGTAGGCGGTTGCCATCGGCCAGCAATAATTTGGGCACACCCGGGCTGTATTCGCTGCTCAGGCTCAAGCCTTTTTGGGCGGCCAATGCACCAAACAGGCCCTGCACCGTGTGGATCATTTGGTGCACCTCGATGGCGCTGGGTTTGAGGGCCAGTTTGCCGGCTTCTATCTTGGACAGTTCCAGGATATCGTTCAAGATGTGCAGGAGGTTTTTGGCGCTGGACTGGATCATGGTGGCATAGTTGCGCTGCTTTTCGTCCAGTTGGGTGTCCAGCAGAAAGTGGAGAATGCCAATGATCCCGTTCATGGGCGTGCGGATTTCGTGGCTCATGTTGGCCAAGAAATCTGTTTTGAACCGCAAGGCCCGCTCGGCGAGTTCCTTCTGCTGCTCGTTTTTGATGGCCCGCTTGCGCTCGCTGATGTCCGTCACAATGCATTGCACCCCATTGGATTCCTCATTCTCCACAAACGACCAACTGAGCTCTACGGGTATCTCGTGCCCCGCTTTGTGCCGGAGGACGGTTTCCATTAGTCGGTTCTGGGCTTCTTGCCCATTGTCGCGATTGCTTTTTCGCAGCGCCCACATAGAGGGCAATTCCAGATCACGAGGTCCCAAGTGCAGGAGTTCTTCCCGCGAATAGCCAAGCAAAAGACAAGCGGCCTGGTTTACTTCGTGGAATTTTACCTGGGCGTTTTTAGTTACAGATTTACTGTACACAAACACGGCGTAGGAATTGCTGTTGAACAGCGCCCGGTAGCTTTGCTCCGATGACCGGAGCGCCCGCTCGGCCCGCAGCCGTTCCTCCACACTCCGCGACGAACTTTGCAGGTTGATCACATTGCCCTCATTGTCCGAAATGTATTTAATGATGCTTTCCAGCCAGAGATAGCGGCCGCTTTTGGTCAAAAAGCGGTGGGTGAGCAGCAGATCCAGCCGCTGCCCCTCCAAGTTGGTTTGTGACTCCACCTGAAGCCGGTCCAGATCATCGGGATGAAAAAACTCCACCAAACTTTTGCCATACATTTCTTCGCGTGCATAGCCCGTCAGTTTTTCCGAAGCGGGGCTGAGGTAGAGAATGTTGCCCTCGGGGGTACTTAAAGCAATCATCTCCGAAGTATTTTCGGCCAATATCTTGAGTTGCAATTCACTCTTTTTCAGTTCTTTTTCGCTCGCAATCAATTGTGCATTGTAAGTCTTGTATTGAGCCAGCATGGTGCGGATCTGCTCCTCTCGGGTGCTGAGCGACTTGAAGGCCTCTTCCAATTTTTTTTGGACCACTTTCTGGGCGGTGATATCGCTGATACTGGCCACGATCCGATTGACCAACTGGCCATTTTCTCGCACGGGCGCAAACGCAATCGAGTACCAACTGCTTTCTCGGTCAGGCAAAATCCACTCGGAGCCAATCGATACTTCCTCGCCCGCTAGTACACGTTGGATATGCTGTTCGAGTGTTCGTCGTTTAGCCGGTGGCACAAAGGAGAGGAAGGTGCCATCAAAGTGACCGGCATTGGCCAAGTACAATTTGCCCATGCCCTTGGCCCGTTGGTTCATCATCAATAGTCGATAATGTTCGTCCATCAGGAAGATGGCTTGGGATGAGCTGTCCAAAATAGTGCGCAAGTTGGCCTCTGATTCTGCCAGTTGCTGCTTGTCCAGTTTGGCCTGGGTAATGTCCTGCACCGATACCACGACCCGGTCAGTGGGTATGCCGGCTTGCAGCACGGGGGTGTACATCACCGCAAACCATTTGGTGCCCTGCTCGGGGCTGTCCATTTGGCGTTCCACTTGCACGGTTTCCCCGGCCACGGCCCGGGCCAGATTGGCCTGAAAAGCGGCAAAATAAGATTTGGGCATCAGATCGGCTACATTGCCGCCCGCCCGAACGGCAAGGCCCGGAAACATGGGCCCACCATTTTCGGCCGAAGAGTTAAGGGCTATGATATGGTAGGAGGCATCCACCAGCAGAATGCCTTGATAGGCATGATCGAGAATGGCCCGTAAATCCGTTTCTGATGACAGCAGGCGTTGCTTGGCCTGCTTGTCAGCGGTAATGTCGCGCACAGTAAACACGACCCGGTCAGTGGGCCCGGTTAGGTTGGTTGCGGGGGTGTACCCAACGGCCAACCAAATTTCGCCACCATTTGACAATTTGAAGCAAGTTTCGCCCGATACCCGCTCCCCTTTGAATGCCCGCTCGATATTTCGCTTAAAATAGTTGGTCAGCTTGCCCGAGGGGACGTAGGACAGGATGCTTTCCCCGATCTGTTTGGCGTGGTTGGTATTGAAAGGATCAAAAAATCGGGCTCGCTGGTTGAGCGCCACGATCTGGTAGCCCCGATCGATGAGCAACATACCTTCCGATGAACTTTCCAAAATGTCCCGAAGCGCGGCCTCGGATTGGCGGAGCTGCGCTAGGGCCACTTGCTGGGCCGTCACATCTTGGAACAGGCCATAAAAATACTTCTCGCCCTCGATACTGGTAGCGATCCGGTTGATACTGCGAATGTATCTTTGGGATCCTTGGGGGGAGGTGATCCGGTAATAATCATCCACAAAACCTTCTGGGGACAGGTTTTCCATTTCGCGGAACACGGCCAGCTTGGGCAAATCGCTGGGGTGGAACATGGCAATAAGTTGATTGAAGGGCAGGACCATTGACTGGGCCTCAAACCCCAAGACCATGGCCGCTTCGGGCGATAAATCAAAGACCCGGGAACCCGATCGGGAAGTCCAAGCCCCCATTTGGGCCGATCTTTGAACCTCGGCCATCAGGCGGAGCTGCGTTTGCAACCGCTGGCGGGCTTGGCTCAAACTGCCAAAATGGACATAACCAATGAGCGAATACATCAGCACGAGCAGCAAATACAAGTAGGGAACCGGGCCGCACTGGCACAGCAAGCCCGCCACCCAAAGGCCGACATTGCACAAAACCAAATACCCGATCAGTAATCGGC
>JAYUVL010000545.1:0-3548 GCA_043754075.1 Cytophagales bacterium
TGGGTGATTTGTTTGGCAACAAAAGCCTTTTCGTGTTCGGTGGCCTCGCCGTCCAAGTAGGAGGGAAGCACCCGTTTGAATAATTGGCGGTCGGTTAAATCGATATTCACATCCATGATGGCAGGGTTAACTTGGGTAACGAAAATTAGAGTGAGGGTTTTATTTTGCGTATCCCATTTTTTGGGCGTAATGCTGGAGGCTGATTTTGAGGATAGACCGGGCACGGTGCAAGCGTGAGCGAACCGTGCCAATGGGAATGTCCAAAATTTTAGCCATTTCTTCGTAAGTGAAATCTTCTAAGTCGCAAAGGATGATAACCGTGCGGAAATCAATGGGCAGGGCATTGATGGCATTGGTTACCTCATCACCGATCATGTCTTGTACCGATTCTGACCGAAGATCAACCGTGTAGTCCTCGTCCACATCGTCCGAGTTGTACACTTGCTCAACCTCCTGATAGTCAACGGTTGCTGGTTGTTTCTGCCGTCGGCGAAACTCGTTGATGAAACTGTTTTTCAATATTTTAAACAGCCATGCCTTGGCATTAGTTCCCCGCTCGAATGAATTTATGAAACGGAAAGCCTTCATATAGGTGTCCTGCACCAAGTCTTTGGCCTCGTCTTCGTCCAAGGTCAACTTGTAGGCGAAATTATACGCCGAGTCCAAATAAGGCACAAATTCCTTATTGAACGTTTCGTTTTTCTGTGCCTCGGTATATTTTTCGCTTTCGGCCATTGCCATTGGTTTGGTTGAAGTAGTGAAGCCCCACTAAGAAAAGTGTTAGAACAGCACTCTTTTATTTTATTAAGGCAAAATTATAACAAGATTGAGATCATTTTCAGGACGGGTCAGATTTATTTTCCAACTCCTTTTTGTCGGTACCAATTCGCATGGCGAGGATCAGCTTCATATTGCTGGCCGAGCAGCGGGATTTGGCGGAACAGGTGTTTGGCAAAGTTGGCTTCGTCCACAATTACGTGGGGGGGGTCTTGGCCAAAGTTGAGGTAAATGTCCACCACCACGGTATAATAGTCTAAATGGCTGAAGTGGTGCTGGGCCAGTTGCCAATCATAATAGGGCGTGGCCAACGTGTTTTGAAAATAGTAGCGGTTGTTGTTGCCCAACACCAACACCTTTTTGCCCAGCAGTTCCGGATGGGCAATCTTGGCGTTCAGTTGGGTAAAGTCAAGGTGCTTGGATGACTGGGGCAGGTATAGGCTGGCAAACGAAACCCCGATGGTGAGCGTCAGATACAGGATGAAAAAGAGCTCGGCCACTGGTTTCTTTTTGAGGCCAAGAAAAAAATGGGTGGCAAAAAAGCTGAAAGGCGGAGCAAACAAGACTAAGTTCTGGGTGGAGAGTGAATGGCTCAACGGCAGGGCCATCAGCGCGCAAGCGCTCCAGAACAGCATCAGCGTTTGACAACTGACCTGGAAATTGATAAATCCCCGTTCGGTGAAGGTGCGAATGATGGCGATCACCAGCACCAAAAACGAAGGGCCGATCAACACGCCGAAGACCGAAACATCGAGGAGCCGGGTGGGCGCAAGCCTAATGAGGGTAAACAGGCAGTTTTGCACGAAGTCGTCGAAATGGCCAAACCAAAAGTAATAACCCGCAAACAGGGAAACCACAAAACCAAAACCATACAAAATCAAGAAAAACTGTCTCAGGCCGATGGTTCGCATATTGGCCGCGCCGAAAATGATAAAAAACAAAAAAGAAATGGTGGCCAGATCGCTCAGGGAGGCCAGCCCGGTGTACACCCCCAAAAGAAAAAAATTGCTGTCCGAGGGCCTGTCGCGGAGCGAAAACAAGCGATCGGCGGCCAACAGCAGGAAAGTAGTGGCCAGTAGGGTGGGGGACAGGGCGGCCAGATCAAAAGAAGCGCACATGAACACCGCGTACAACAACGCGGGCACGTAGTTCTTTTCATTGTAAAGGGTATACCGCAGTAGGATCAGGTTCCACAGGCTCGCTTGGAAAACGATGAGCAAGACCCCCGTTAGTTGAAAAGGGAACACCGATTTGCCAAACAATGCCACTAGCAGCCAGTAAGTGCCGGCCGCTACGGGCGGGGTACTGTCCCATACACCTGCGTACATGAACGCCCCCTGCGACAACTTTTCGCCAATCACCAAATGCCCTACCTCCGGCACGGTGATGGGCAGTCCCCACCACCAGAACGCGCCCCGGATGGCGAACAAAAACAGGCCCACAAATAGGAGCCGAAAAGGGTCGTTGATCCGCAAAAACGTGAGCATAACGAAAATTTAGGGTCAATTACCGACCCGCACCAAACTGCTAATTTTCTGCCGGGGCAGGCGGAATGACAATGCTGGACAACAGTTGGTTGATTTTGGCAGCTTCCTCCTCAGTATCGTCAATATAGAACTGTAAACCGGGAATGATGCGAACGGTTTTGCGGAGGCGCACCCCGAGCGCCTGCCGGATGTTCTTGGCGTTCTCTTGGATCAGTTCCAGCTGTCGCTCCTTGTTCTTGTCGGGCAGAAAGCTCAGATAGGCTTTGGCAATGCCCAAATCAGGGCTGACCCGCACCAGTGTGATCGTGATCAGGTAGTTGCCCGTCAGCTCGCGGGCCTCGCGCTGAAAAATCTCGCTCAATTCTTTTTGGATAAGCTTGGCGACTTTCCTTTGTCTTGTAGTTTCCATGTTGGGCAAACCCGCCAAGCGGGGGATTAAGTTCTGGGTAGCCCACAAAATTAAGGGAGATTTTGGGGAATTATGGCTTTTTGTGGACAGAAATGCCATTCGGGGCCGAAACGGCCTTTCTGTCCCTGGATCGATGCGCAAACTTAGAACTGGGCCCCACTCTTTTTGCGGAAGCGGATGTTGAGCAGTTCAACCAAGAACGAATAGGCCATCGCAAAGTAAACATAACCTTTGGGGAAGTGGAAATGCAAGCCTTCAGCCACCAACAACACCCCGATCATGATCAGGAAGGACAGGGCCAGCATTTTCACCGTCGGGTGATTTTCTACGTAAACAGAAATTTGGTTGACAAAAAGTACCATTACCCCAATGGAAATAATGATCGCAATGGCCATAATAACAATTTCTTTTACCAAACCGATGGCAGTCAGGATGGAGTCAAACGAAAAGACGATATCGATGAACATAATCTGGAGCAGTACCATGGCAAAACCTTGGGCGGCCTTGGCCCCGACACTCTCCTCGCCGCCGGCGTGTTCCATTTTGGCGTGAATCTCCGAGGTGCTCTTAGCAATCAGGAACAGCCCCCCGACCATCAAGATGATATCTTTCCCGCTGATGCCCAGTTCCTTGCCCTCGATTTCAATGGGTATGGTGAACAGCGCCTGATCCAGCCCGATGATCCACTTGATCAAAAGCAACAACAGCAAGCGGACCACCAGTGCTGCCCCCAAGCCAAAATACCGGGCGTTGTTTTGCTGGTTGGCTGGCAACCGCGATGCCACGATGGAGATAAATATCACATTGTCAATGCCCAGTACAATCTCAAGGGCGGTCAATGTGAGCAAGCTGATAAAGCCGGCTGAGGTAAGGAT
>JAYUVL010000546.1:0-12807 GCA_043754075.1 Cytophagales bacterium
CAAGGATGGAAAGCATGGGATCAACAACCGCAGGATGAGGGCCGGCTGGGACGATGAGTATTTAAAGGCCATCCTCCACATTTAGGTGCGATTGCCCTAAATAGCAGTACCTGTCCAAGTGTAAGTAGTAGATGGAAAAAAATCTGCTGTTAAGACAACATTATCCCCTACCTCATATATGCCATTACCACCTGCTCCGCTATTTGCCTGAATAGCAATTGTATTAGGTAAGTTACAAATAGGGGTAGGTGAAACCACTGTAAATCCAGTGGAATTGGTAGCCGATAATACTCCTCCTATATCGGCAGCAATATCTGCTAAATAAACCCCACTATCTACAAAACCACTGACAGTATATTGGCTTACATCACCAACATTTTGGTCAAAAATGGTTTGGATTGGACTAACGCCCATGCGTTTGACAAGCAAGCGATAAGTCGCACTTGTGTTGTTTTTATTCCAAGTAAATGTGATACTGCTTGGTGGTGGATTTGTTGCCCCTATAGGATAAGTGAATGTAGGCTGATTAGGGGTAGGGGTAGGGATTGCAATTGTGAAACTTTTATTAGAATTAGCTACTGGATTACCCACAATTACATTACCACCTTGATAGAAAACTGATGCACTATAATTGCCCACAGGAAAGCTTGTATTTACATTGCTAAAAGTAATAGTTACTGTCTGATTACTATTTATCGTTGTGGCTGATGAAGTTGCAACAACTGTCCGAGTAGCACTCCCAGAAAGCCAAAATTTTAATTCAAAAGCCGCACCGATACAGTTGTTTGTAGGATCCGTGTTTGTTAGTGTTACACTCACATTAATTGGAACATTAGGCTCTATTTGGTTGGGTATTACAATTGGCTGTGTTATTCTAACACCATTAGTACACTGCCCCCAAGCCACCCTTCCACTCCCCAGCACCAAAACCAAAACCAGCAGAAAATTAAAAATCAAAAACTTAAGAGAGGTTTTCATTTTATTTTATTGTTAATCGTTAAATGATTTCCATTACAAATTTTCACAAACAAAATCACTTTTTTATGAAGTAAAACACCTATGTCAGGCAGCTATTTCCCTCTTTTTATAAGAGTTTTTTCACCAAGCCGATGCGGGAGTGTACGCCGAGCTTGGCGCACATATTACCCATGTGGTTTTTGACGGTGCTTTCCTCGTTTTTTAGTTTCTCTGCTATTTTTCTGTTGGGGAATTCTTCCCATACGAGTCTAGCTATTTGGGTTTTCTTTTCTGTCAGTAGGGTCATTGTTTTCATTTCTTGAGTGTGCATTTTTCCATTGAGTTGATTTTTGCAAATGTGGGCTGGAATGCCCTACAAGTGCAAAAATTTAGGTAATCAAAAAGTTGTACAAATTGGTCGAGTTCGCGAAATGTCTTGCATTGCCTTTTTAACAACACAAATTTTGCCATGTCCATGAAGGGAAACAACCAAACCGTGTGAACCACACTTTTGGGAATGTAAACGACAAAACGACAAAGGTTATGAGGATTTTTTACCTAAAAAACTTAGGCAATCGAGTACTTAGAGCGTCTTTGAAAGCCCTACCAATGGGGATAAGTTTGTCTGTATGGGCAAGTCCGACAGTGCTACCGCTTATTTTTGTGATGTGCTGCTCGTTGATAATAAAGCTGCCATGTACCCGAATGAGGGAATAATGTGTGTAATCTACTAGCCTCAGCGAGGAATTGAATGCCGTATGTGGGAGGTAATCCAAGTGCTTCGTCTTGACAGTGGAGTAGTTGCCATCGCCCTCTATGTAGAGGATGTCTGCGATCCGAATGAGGTATTTGTGCCCACCAAAGGGAATCTCGATGCTCTCTTTGGCTTTTTTGGCTATTGCTTTTTGGAGCGTGCGCGCCAAGGTAGCCTCAGATTCTCCCTTGCCAATGGAGTCTATGCAATGCGTGCTTCGCCATGCTTCCTGCACCAGGTTTTCATGTTGGCTAAGAAAAATGATAGCCACGTCTCCGTAGTGCGCATTAATAGTTGTACCCAAATCCTTGCCCGTTTCTTGGCTATCGAGTTCTATGTCGATCAGCACTATATCGGGCTTGTACCGCTGCACCAGTGTCCAGGCCAGCCCATAGGTAGCAGGGCAGGTGTCTATGACCTCATGGCCCATGCCTTTGAGTGTTTTTTTGTAGCCTTTTGCTACGTCTATTTCATTCTCTACGATTAAAATTTTTGCCATATTTCTATTTATTTGCTATTTCAGCTTTACTTTGAGTGTTATATCGTAAACCGTACCATCTTCGCTACTTACCTTGACCGTTCCGTTGAAGTTTTCTACTAATTCGTGGATAATTGCGGGCTTTTTGCCTTCGGGCAGCCCGCTTCCGTTGTCTTTAAAAATGAGGCGCAATGCTCCATTTTCTTGGTGCAAAGATAGACTTAATTCCGGCTGTGCAGTGTTAGCAAAGGCGTGCTTGGTCGCATTGCGGACTAACTCGTCTATGAGATAAAGCAGAGCATTGGACTTGTTTAGGCGCAAGGCAAACTTGCCGATGTCGGTCTGAATTGCCAAGTTTTTTGCGCCCATTACCTCTTTTACGTTTTGCATAAAGGCAGGGATTTCCTCGGTGATAGAAATATAGTCGTCTGCTTTGGTGCTTTTGGCAAGCCGTTCTTGGGTAGTTGCTATCGCCAACAGCTTCCCCGCAACGTCTTGGTACTGCGGCAAAACCTGTCCATTGTCATCTTTCAAATTGCCAAATAAGCCTTTGAAGTCATTGACGGTGCGGTGCTGCTGTACCCTGCGCAATTCTTGCAACTCCCTGTTTACTTTGCTAAGGGTTTCGTTTTGTGTTTCTATTTCTTCTTTCTGCACTTTTATTTCCTCTTTTTGTTCCTCGATGCTTTGGGTACGCACTTTTACTTGGCTTTCAAGCTCTTCATTTTGTTTGCGAAGAGCCTGATTTCTTCTTTTGTAATACCACCAACTACCGCAAATAACTATCATGAGCATCAAAGCAAGAAACCATTTTGTAAAGTAAAAGGGTGGCGCAATGTCTATATACAGCGTAGCCATTTTTTCATTTTCACTCCAAACGCCATCATTATTGCTCCCCATGATTTGCAAGGCATATTTTCCGTAGCTGATTCTCGGCAAAGTCAAAGAAGTATTGTTGCCTAATGAAATCCATGCTTTAGTTTTCAAATTGTCCTGATTGCCGATATTAAACCAAGCGTTATCTAACAGAACCAGCCTATACTGGTACTGATTTTTGGCGGGTGCGCTCATGTCCAGCGCAATAAAGCTCACATTGAGGTCATTTTCATGGTGATTGAGCGCAATGTATTTTTTTGAAACAATGCTTGTGTCTGTTTCAAGAGTTTTAGCAAGAACCTTAAAATCGGTAAAAACTACTTTGGGGGCAAGCCTATTTTTCCGCACCTCTACGCTATCGGGGTAGAAATAGTTAAAACCATTGGAGCCACCAAAAAATAGCTCGCCTGTACTACTCTTGAAAGCTGCTCTTTCATTAAAATTATTTCCTTGCAGTCCATCAGGCAGGCTAAAATTAGTGAATTGCTTGTTTTGTACCTTCATTTGGCTAATCCCTGCCTTGGTAGAAATCCACAAATTGCCCTTGCTATCCTCACTTATCGCACAGATGAAGTTGGAAGGAAGCCCATCTTCGGTTTTAAATTTGGTAAAGGTGCTGTCTTCCTCCATGAGGTTTAGCCCATTGGAAGTACCTACCCAAATCTGCCCCGCCTTACTTTGGTAAATATGCGTAATTTCATCTGCGGAAAGGCTTGTTTTATCAGAAAGGTTGTACCTGAAAGTCCGATTTTGGTATCTACCCGACTGCAGGTCAAAGACAAAAAGTCCATTTGATGTAGTGCCTACCAACATCTTTTCATTAGGTAATAGCAAAAATGTAGTTAAAAGATAGGCTTTGTTTTGGGGCATCAGGCTGGTATCACTATAGGAAATAAAACTTTCGCTTACCTTGTCATATTTGTTTAACCCATAACTACACCCCCAATCTGCTATCCAAGCATCATTCTCTTTGTCCATTATTACTTGATTGATAAAGCCCCAGCCACATCTTGTAAACCTTTCTTTAATATTTGGCATGTTTGAATTTTCTAAGGAAAGATACGCAAACTTTTTTTGCTGTATATCAAAGGTGTGCAAGCCTGCCCCCCAAGTGCCTAAGTAGAGCTTTTGGTCATTTTTATGATAAACAAGGCAGGTGAAATAATTAGCAGTCCCCCTTTTTTTTAAGATGATTGAATCTTGGGTATAGACTGTATATTTTTTCTTATCCCAATGATTTATGCCATTAAAAGTAGCCAGCCAAATACTATTTTCTTCATCTTCACCAAAAGACATGACATTAGGATTGGAAAGAGTAGTCTGGCCCTCGGAATAGCGTGGATACTCGTGGTAAAACTTAGGTCTTAGTGAAGTATAGCTCATGCCACCACCGTCTGTCCCTACCCAAATATTGTGGTTATTGTCTTCGTAAACGGTAATCGCAACTCTACTTCTTAGACTGTAGCTATCATACTGATTAGGTAAATAGCGAGTAATCTCCCCTTTCCCAATATTTAATTGTACCAAACCGCCAAAAGTTGCTGCCCAAATAGTATGAGTTGTGGGACTAAAAAAAGCATTGTAGACAGTTGTATGCACAAGAAAATCCCTGTCTTCTTTTACACTTTTGTCGTCTGCCCAAGTCTGCTCGTATCTTTGCGTCTTTAAGTTATAAACTGTTGTTCCTGTGATGTTCATAAACCAAATATTTCCCTTGTTATCTAAGGTAAAGGCATGACGGTCAAGACTGATAGGCGAAGTTTGATTTTTATGGATAGACAAAAAGCTATTTTGCTTTCTATCAAAGCGAAAAGCACCGCCCCCGCCATAGAGTTCTCCTTCGTATTCAAAAAGGCTGTAAGGTATTGTTCCTTTTTGCTGCGCTTCGCTGAGATAGCAACAGTAATTATCAAACTTATCTGTTTTTGGGTTATAGCGTTGGTAGCAGATTCTATCTTTGACAGAATCTTTAAATGAAAAAAGCCAAATCTCTTTTTTATTTTGAATTGAAATAAGTTGGTTATTCCAATCACCGCTATAACTGCTTGAATCTTGGTGGCTTTTGTGATAGCGTTTGAACTTTCCCCAAATAGGGCTATAGCGGTGCAGCGCCTTTTTTGTACTTATCCATAGGTTGCCTTCGCTGTCTTCTGCTATTTTTCCTATCCAGTTGTCTGTCAGCGAGGTGGAGTCCGTAGGGATATTTCTAAAAATACGAATATTCTTTCCATCATAGCGGTTCAGTCCGTCTTGCGTACCTATCCACATAAAACCCATTCTATCTTGCAAAATGCAAGTAACGCTATTGTTGGAGAGTCCATTATCTAGGTTGAGGTGCTGAAATTTAAGGTGTAATTGGGCAGAGACAGGAGGAACAAAAAAAAGCCTACAAAAAAACAAAAAGTTATGCAGATTGCCACGCGAATGTAAAATAACTTCATAGGGGTGTGGGTTTTATATTTAAAAGAAAAGCTGCAAGCTAAATTTATTTTTTCATATTGTCAATAGGGTAGATCCCGCTCTATTCAGCTTTTTTAAGTGCTGATAATGAATTACTTGCATTTTTATTTACCTTAAAAGGCTCAGTATCCTGTTCTCAATGGCCAGATCGAGAGGGGCTGGCCCGCCCCAACAATTCCCGGACCATGGTGATACCCTTTCTGACAAAGCTGTTGGATTTGTAGTCATATTTTTTCTTTTTGATCTTTTGCACTTTTTGATGACAACAAATCCCCACGCTGCCACAGACCGCGTACGCGATGGCCACCAGTGCGATTGGATCCTTGATTTTTTTGAAACACCTCAAAGGCGTTTTTTCTAGGTCAGCCCCCCTGCTTTTCAGCCCCTGGAAGCAGGTTTTAACCGTCCACCGTTTGGCATGCAATTGCCCCATGAATATCCTTGCCGGGCCGGCGGTTCTATTTGCCCATTTTGCTGTAACTTTCCCCCCACATCAATTTGGACTAATCGCAATGAAAATGAAATTGACTTTCCTCGCTTTGGCCACCTTTTTCTGGTCGTGCGCTGTCCACGCCCAAGTCGCCGATCTGGAAGCGTGGCAAATCCAAGCCAAAGATTTTGACCCCAACCAATATTATGGCGTCACGGTGGCCAACGGTATGATCGGGCTGGTGTCGTCGCCCGAACCGCTCAAGGTCAAGGATGTGGTGTTGAATGGCGCGTTTGATACCTACGGACGGGGCCGAGTGGCCAACATCATGAAGACATTTGAGTTTGCCAACCTCGACTTGGATGTGAACGGGGCCCGGTTGGGCCGCCGCCAAATCAGCAACTACGCCCAAACGCTGGACATGCGCGGGGCGGCCCTGACCACTACCTTTGACTATGCCGACTTGTTGAGCGTCAAGGTGACGATGCTGGCCCTGCGCCACCTGCCCCACACTGCCCTGATCGACGTGGCCATTACGGCCAAGCGCGAGCTTGAATTTACGGCCCACAGTGTGATGAGTGCCCCGGACATGTTGCGCGATGTCAAAAACTTCTATCACCTGATCGACCGCCCCCACGCGCTGGTGCCCCTGCTCACCTCGGTGGCCCGCAGCCCCACCGGCAAGCACACCGTGGCGGCGTCAAACAGTTTCATTTTTGAAGAAACCCGGGGCAATGAACCCCAACTGATCCACGAGGAATGGCACTACAACATGCACCGCCTCAAATTCAACAAAAAACTCACAGCGGGCCAAACCTACACCTTTGCCGTGGTCGGGTCCACCACCTCCACCGAGCACATTTCCGACCCGCACAACGAGGCGGAGCGGATGACCGTTTTTGCCGCTCTGGAGCGCAAAGAGCGCCTGCTCCAGCGCCACAATGAAGCTTGGGCCAAACTGTGGCAGAGCGACATCGAGATCCAGGGCGATCCTGAGGCCCAGCGCGCCACCCGGTTTGCCCTCTATCACCTGTACTCCTTCGCCCGCGAGGGAACCGCCTACAGCCTGTCGCCGATGGGCCTGAGCGGACTGGGCTACAACGGCCACGTGTTCTGGGACACTGAACTGTGGATGTACCCGCCCCTGCTCTTGCTCCAGCCGGGCATTGCCAAGTCGCTGCTCGAGTACCGCTTCGCCCGCTTGGAAGCCGCCAAACAGAATGCCCGCAACCACGGCTATGCGGGGGCCATGTTCCCCTGGGAAAGCGACGACAGCGGCGAAGAAGCCACGCCGGTGTGGGCGCTCACCGGCCCGTTCCAGCACCACATCACCGGTTGCGTCGGTTTTGCGTTTTGGAAATACTATGAGGTGACCAAAGACAAAAAATGGCTGGCCGATCGCGGCTATCCCCTGCTAAAGGAGGTGGCCGATTTCTGGGCCAGCCGGGCCGAAAAGGGCAAGGATGGCAAATACCACATCATCAACGTGGTCTGCGCCGATGAATGGGCCGAAAATGTGGACGACAACGCGTTCACCAATGGCATCGCCAAGGAAGTACTGGGGTATGCCGGCCAAGCGGCCACTTTGCTGGGCCAAACGCCCGATCCCAAATGGCGGGAAGTGGCCGATGGGCTGGTGATCCTCCAGTTTGCCGATGGCACCACCCGCGAGCACGCCACTTACAACGGGGAAGCGATCAAACAAACGGACGTCAACTTGTTGTCCTATCCGCTCAAACAAGTGACCGACCCGGCCGCAATCCGCAAGGATCTGGACTACTACTGGAAAACCTTGGCCGACAATATACCCGGCCGCAAAGGCCAAAGCCCCGCCATGGCCCAAGCCATTTTCAGCATCCTCAACACCCGGCTGGGCGATTCGGCAAAGGGCTATGCCCAGTTTGTGGACAGTTTCAAGCCCAACCAAGTGCCCCCTTTTGGCGTGTTGGCCGAAACAGCGGGCGGAACCAACCCCTATTTTGCCACCGGGGCCGGCGGGATGCTCCAAGTGGTGCTCAATGGTTTCGGCGGACTGGATGTTGGCCCGGCTGGCATCACCCAGCTCAAGACCAAACTCCCCAGCCAGTGGAAATCCCTGACCATCAAGGGGGTAGGGCTGGAAAAAAAGACCTATGTGGTAAAGTGATCCACCATTGATCGGCCGTATCTGGGGCTAGATCGGGCGGGGCCATTGGCGCTCTGCCCGATTTTTGTCTTTTCCCAAAACTCCTCCCAAAAGGCAGCATTCCCCCTATTCTGGTCTATATTTACGTACTTAATTACTTATTTCATTCATCATGAAAAAACTTCGTAAACTTTTTCTGTGCTTGGTTGGCTTGGTCGTCTTAAACCTATCCGCCAATGCCCAGGCCGTTTTTAATGCCGACACCGTCAAAGCGGGTACGTTTGACAACGGCAAAATGTGGACTTTCGACTTCCCCCCGGTCGATTATTGGGAGAAGACCTACGGCTTTAAACCCTCCCAACAATGGCTGGACAATGTGCGCCTGAGCGCGCTCCGTTTCGCCTCTTGGTGCTCGGCCTCTTTTGTATCGCCCAACGGGCTGGTGATGACCAACCACCACTGCTCGCGTGACGTGGCCACCAAAGTGCAAAAAGCGGGGGAAAACTTTACCGAGAATGGTTTTATCGCGGCCAAACTGACCGATGAACGCCGGGTCGAGGATCTTTTTGTGGATCAATTGATCAAAATGGAAGACATCACCACGCGCGTCCAGCAAGCGATGGATCAGGGCAAGACCGATCCCGAACAGGCGCAGCGGCGCGAGGGCGAATTTGCGGCCATCAAAAAGGAATATGCCGACAAAGAGGGCTGGAAAGGGCTGGAAATCCAAACAGTCACTTTTTACAACGGGGGCCGCTATTCGCTTTATGGGTTCAAGCGCTACAAAGACGTGCGCCTGGTGCTGATGCCCGAGCTTGGACTGGGCTATTATGGCGGCGACAATGACAACTTTACCTATCCCCGCTATTGCTTGGATTTCACGTTTTGGCGCGTATATGACGACAACGGTCAACCGCTCAAGACGGCCAATTTTTTCAAGTTCAACCCTAACGGCGTAAAAGAGGGCGAGCCCACTTTTGTGGTGGGCAACCCCGGCCGCACCAGCCGCCAATGGACCGTGGCCGACCTGGAATACAGCCGCGACATTTCCATCCCCGGCCAGTTGCTGGGCTTCCGCAACAACTCGGCGGCCCTCAAGAAGTACAACGAAACCGCCAAAAGCGACTCGATCCTGAACGAGATCTTCGGCTTGGAAAACACGATCAAAGCCCGTGCGGGTGCCCTCAAAGCGATACAAGATCCGTATATCATCGCGCGGCGGCGGGCCTTCGAGAACCAGTTCAAGTCGGCAGCATCGGCCAAGTTTGGCAGCGACAAACTGGCCGCGTGGAGCAGCATTGAGGCCACCCGCGCCGAGTTCCGCAAAGTGGCCCCGGCGGCCATTGCCCTCCAGTTCGCCTCCGAGGGGCTCCAACTGGCCCAAAACCTGATCTTGCTCGGCGATGCCCAGCGGTTTGGGATCCAGCCCCCCATGATGGAGCGGCTCAAACAAGCAGTCATGGAGGCCAAAAAACCGGTTTCCACAGCCTTGGAACAAGATCTGTTGCGGGCTGACATCGCCGAAATATTGACCATCATGGGCGCCGAGGATCCGGTGGTGAAACAGCAACTGGCCGGGCGCACCGCCGACCAATGGGCGGCCGACATTGCCAGCAATTCCAAGCTGTACGACCCCACTTTCCGGGCTGGGCTGATCCAAAAAGGCGGCAACATTGGTGAGGCCAACGATCCGGCCATCCGCCTAGTGGCGGGCTTTATGCCCAGTTTCTTGGCCGCCAACCAGAAACTGCCCCAATTGAACGCCGCCCTCACCGCCCAGCGCTCGCGCTTGGCCCGCATGATGTACGACATCTATGGCACCAGCATCCCCCCCGATGCCACTTTTTCGCTCCGCATTTCGGATGGGCTGGTGAAAGGGTATGACTACAACGGCACCAAGGCCCCGGCCATGACCAATTTCTATGGCCTGTTCGAGCTCAACCGTTCATTCGGCCAAAACTCGGAATGGAAACTGCCCGCCCGCTGGTTGGCGGCCAAACAGACCCCCGAGTTTCTCAAGACCCCGCTCAATTTTGTGAGCACCAACGACATCATCGGGGGCAACTCGGGCAGCCCCATGATCAACAAAAACGGGGAGGCCATCGGCTTGATTTTCGACGGCAACATTGAATCGCTCTCGGGCGACTACATTTACCTGCCCGAGTTCAACCGCACGGTGTCCGTGCACGCGGGCGGGATCATGGCCGCGCTCAAGCATGTGTACAAGGCCAAGCGGATAGCCGCCGAACTGGAGGGCAAGTAGATCGCCCCTTCTTCCCAAAAAACCATACGGCCCAGTCGGGCGGTATGGTTTTTTTGCTGTAAAGCATCCGATAAATCAACGCAGGCGGCCCCTTACTTGCCCGGTCAACGACAAGTTGCACTTTCCCGTTATGCAAAAAATGAATAAAGTAATTCATCAATCCTCCTGCCCATTAATTCGCCAATCTTTCAAGGGTTTGGCCCTTGAAAGATTGTTTAAAAATTGTACTTTATTGATGAACTGCTATTTTTTTGATATTTTTATGCAACAAACAAGGGATGAACGCGTTATACTGAGGATCTCACCCGCTTTTGGGGCGGCAACACCAAACCTTAAATTTTATCAGTCATGACAAACAAAACGAAGTCCTTCTCACCCATCCCCCGCGCGCTAACTAACCGGGAGAACGAAATAATGGCACTTATAGCAAGAGGTTTGCAGAACGCAGTCATTGCCAAAGCACTTTACATTAGCCCCAAAACGGTAAATGCCCACAAAGAACATATTGTAGAAAAGCTCAACCTAACTAACATAGGTGAGCTATATGCAAAAGCAGGTGAATATTTAGGGACATTCCCTATTGACCCACTTAAATGACTTTCCTACTTTTACAGCACACAAACCGATTTAAACATGAAAACTACATTTAAAAAAAGCTTGTTGACGATGATTAAAGTCGTTGCATTGGGCGCGTTAAGCTTGAGTGCTTATGATGCTCTGGCGTGCAGTGCTACCCATCAATGCCCTAATGGGCAGACCATTACCTGTACCGGGGATGTTAACTGCGCCTCAGGGCGGGGGACAGTATCATGTGATGGCGGAGGATCAACTGCATCTTGCGAATAAGAACAGATCGGCAGTTCATTGCATTTCCCTCGTGCGGCTGGGATTCCCAACCTCCCGAGGGATTAATATTCAAAATGTAATCCTTTTTATTGAATAAAAGGTTGAAAAGCAACCAAACACAAGTTTTTTTATTTTAATCAAATAGGTGTATAAAAAAGGCATTAATTATTGTGCTGATTATTAACGTTTAAATTTTTTGTAATCAACCTGAATAAATGACCAAAACCTAAAATAATGTCGGTCAACTAAACCAATATAATCAATATGCCAAAAACTGCTCTTTTTCCATTAGTCAATATTATCCTATTGTTGGTTGGTTGTCAGGCCATTTCCGATCAAATGGCCTCGGGAAAAACTGGCCAAGTATATTTTGCTGCCCCTCAACCCACAAAGAGCATAAATGCTTTCAACGATACGGTATTTTTTAAAATGGCCAAAACCCTCCAAGTCTCTAATCATTACTTAATAATTGATCAGGAGGTGAATCGGGTATTGGTGGTGGATAAGCAGTTTAACCTAAAGCGGGTGTTTGGGCAGCCGGGCGAAGGACCGGGCGAGCTAGGTAAGGCGTGGGCCGCCCAAGTGCGGGATTCCATTTTGTATATCTACGACCTCAACAACCAGCGGTTCAGTGCCTTCAACTGGCAAACGGGGCGGTTCCGGGGATCTTTTCGGAACCAAGCCCCTTTTGAGAGCCTGCTCAACTTTGAAGTGGATGCCCAACACAAACTTTACTTGGGCTGCCCAAAATGCGACCGGCCCATCATCAAAATGGACACCACGGGCAAGCAACTGGCCAGTTTTGGGGAACTTTACAAAATCGATGACTTGATGGGCCAAACCATCAACAAGCGAAATCACCGCCATGTGGCCCTCACACCCGATGGAAAATACCTTTGGGTGGTTTCAGCCACCGAGCCGATCATCTCGAAATACACCCCAGAAGGCGAACTGGTGGCTTGGCTTGACCTCGCCCCCCACCCTTTGTTCAAGGCCAACTTAGCCGAACTGGCCCGCAAACGGGCTGAACAAACCAATAAAAACCTTCAGTTGAACCTTTTTACCGGCATTGCGTGCACCAACGAATTGCTGATCGCCATCTATGTGGACCGGACAGACCCCAAGCCTTTGCCCTGCCACATAATGGTGATCGACCATACGGGCAAGGAAATGCAGATAAGGCAATTATTGAACTTATGCGGTAAGGGAACCGAACTCCGATTGTGCAGTGGCTTGAGCGTAGCCCCAGATGGCAAGTCGTTTTTGATCCAAGAAGGGGCAACTGGTGAGCTCCGAACCTATTCCCTTGAGCCGGATAACCACTGAAAATATCTTCTCCTACGATTGAGTGAGGTTGCCACTCCTGCCCATTAATTCGCCAATCTTTCAAGAGCCTTGCCCCCTTGAAGAATTGGCGAAAATTGCACTTTATTGATGAACTGCTATTTTTTGATATTTTTATGCAACAAATAAGGGATGAACGCGTTATATATATAGGATCGCACCGCTTTTGGGGCGTCAACACCAAACCTTAAATTTTATCAGTCATGACAAACAAAACGAAGTACGTCCCTCCCGCGCTGATCCGAAACTGGTGGTTGGCGGGGCTGTTCTCGGG
>JAYUVL010000547.1:0-10760 GCA_043754075.1 Cytophagales bacterium
CGATAATCAAATTACCGCCTTCATCTTGGCGGTGTTCCTGTGTTTTCTGCTCTACATGGGTTTCAGTTCCTTGGCGGGGCTGCCCTGGTTGGTTGATTATGCGTATCTCATTGCCCAATGGAGCATGGATACCCATTTTGCTTCTATGGGCCGGGGCTTGGTCGACTCCCGTGATGTTATCTATTTTTTGAGTATTATCACCGTTTTTATCTACCTCGCTTGGTTGGCCCTCCAATCGCGCAAGTGGTAAAGAGGCGGCCCTGCGATTTGAGGACGAATGCGGCACAGTCTTGCAAATACGAATGGGGATGATGGGCAATACGTTTGGGGATTAACGAAGGGCAGTTTCGTCAACTTTGCAGGCCATGCCCTGCATTGGTGTATTAGGTTCTTGCAAGGTTTGGTATTTAAAGATTTATTTTGCTGATTATTAGGCAATTATATAAAAAAAATTATCATGCCCGTGCAGATTGCCCTAATCGGTAGGCAATGCGAGAAACTGCCAGTGGTTGAAATCTTGCGGAAAATATATTTGACAAATACTTGCATATACAGTACTTAAAAATCAAAACAAACGCTAGTTGGAACCTTTTATCAATGGTAACAAGCAAGGCTGGATCGAAGTGATCTGCGGCTCTATGTTCTCGGGCAAGACCGAGGAGCTGATCCGGCGGGTGAACCGATCGCTCATTGCCAAACAGAACGTGGGAATTTTCAAGCCAGCGCTGGACATACGCTACGACGAAGTGAAAGTGGTGTCGCACAATCGGAACGAGATCCACTCCAACCCCATCCAAGATCCGAAAGAGATCCTGTTGGTGGCGCGATCCTGCGATGTGATCGCCATCGATGAGGCGCAGTTTTTCCCCGAAGACCTGATTGAGGTGTGCGAAGCTTTGGCCAAAAAAGGCAAAAGGGTCATCATCTCGGGTTTGGACATGGATTTTCAGGGCAAACCATTCGGGATCATGCCCCAACTGATGTGCATAGCCGAGTTTGTGACCAAAGTGCACGCGATCTGTGTTCAATGTGGGGGCTTGGCTTCTTTTTCTTACCGACTCAACAGTTCACGGGAGAGAGTGCTGTTAGGGGAAAAGGAAAGTTATGAACCGCGCTGCCGGCCCTGCTTTAACATGGGGCCAGCCTTGCCCCAATCGCGAACAGAAAAAAATACCTAGCCAGATCCGGTGGCAAGCACTAAGCCATAATGCTGTCCGCGTTCTTAAAATACTGGGTAAACCGATCCCTTTCGTGCTGGGGCAACTCTTGGATGTCATGGATGAAGCCCGAAGAATTTTCATAGACTACCTCTATAAACCGGCTGTTGAGTAGGTAGAGGGAAGTAACAGCCCCGCCAGACTGGCTTCTGCATAGAAATATACCATTTGTCCAAAGCGACAACGCACGATTGGCCAAAGACATTTGGGAAAAATCACTGCGCATAAACATAGTAATTGCTTTAAATTGCCTAAAAGTAAGTCACTTTTTGACAAAACTCAATCTACCGAAACAAATTATTCGCTTTCCGCCAAACCACCGTACCAGTGAACCCAAACCCTGCTGTCGCTTCTACAGACACCACCATGCACCCCGATCTGCTCTTTATGCACCGGGCATTGGATTTGGCCATTTTGGGCCGGGGCAAAGTGAGCCCCAACCCGATGGTGGGCTGTGTGGTGGTACACGAAGGCCAGATTATCGGAGAGGGCTACCACCAATCGTTCGGCGAGCCCCACGCCGAAGTAAATGCGATCAACAGCGTTCCCCCCGCCCTGCGCCATTTGTTGCCCGAGGCCACCCTTTATGTAAGCCTTGAGCCATGTTCGCATTACGGCAAAACACCACCGTGCGCTGATTTTATTATCAAACATCGCATCAAAAGGGTGGTGGTCGCCAATTTGGACATTAATCCGCTGGTGGCGGGCAAGGGCATCCAGAAACTCAAAAATGCTGGGGTGGAAGTGGAAACCCAGGTCTTGGTCGCCGAGGGCCGGAACCTCAACAAGCGGTTTTTTACTTTCATGCAAAAACTCCGGCCCTACATTATCCTCAAATGGGCCGAAACTGCCGATGGTTTTATTGCTCGGGAAAATTATGATTCCAAGTGGATCAGCAATGCCCTCTCGCGGCAAATGGTCCATAAATGGCGGGTCGAGGAAGACGCTGTGCTTGTGGGCACCAATACTGCCCGTTATGACAACCCGCGCCTGAACGTGCGCGATTGGAGCGGACGCGACCCATTGCGTATTGTCATTGATCGCAAACTGGAACTATCCACCCAGCTCCACCTTTTTGATGGCTCACAGGCCACCCTGTGCTATAATTCGGTCAAAGATGAAGTAATGCCTAACCTCGAGTTTGTCCGTGTGCGCGAAGGCGATTTTTTGACCAATGTGGTTGGTAACTTGTACTATCGCCGGGTACAATCGGTTATGGTGGAAGGCGGTAGCCAACTCATCAATGCTTTCTTGGCGGCCGGCCTTTGGGACGAGTTGCGGGTGTTCAGGACTGGGAAGTGTTTTGGCAAAGGCATTCCTGCCCCCCGCGTGCGAGGGCGGATTTTTTACAGAGAACAGATCGCCGATGACGATCTGGTCATCTTCCGCCGGGACGAATCGTTTTGACCCTCGGTCAACAACGTTAAAACCAGACCAATTTAAGAAAACTTAACAGTTGCGGCATTACTTAATGCGCGCTTGTTTCGTATGTTAATATGGACAGGTCGATCACTTCGAATCTATTGAGTAAATTGTTAATTTTATTTACTAAAACCCTTGAAAACAACATGAGAAATGCTGGCATGTTAGCGTTTTGCAAAGAGATTGTCTTGAAAGTAAGTTTTCATGACATACTGTTTGAAAAGGAGGTCAAGAAAGCTTTCCGACAATTAAGCGCTGAGGAGTTGCGTGAATTCCGGGCGTGGTTACGCGAAAAATTCCGGGACAAAAGCAAGTTTGAATACCTCTTCTGGGATGATCCAGTCATACCGACCCATTACCTCTAATCGTTCAACCGCGTGCTGGTCTTGTGACCAGCACTTTTTTTTTGGTTCCTACTGCACTGCAAGATACCCTTTTTACTTGCATGGCTAAGAACAGGCCCATGATTGAACATAACTGGGTGGTATCGTCCATTTAACGACCCCAATCAACGCATACCACTGTTTTGGGGACCCAAGCCGGCGGTTCATTGTTAAAAATATGTTTGCGCCAAAGCCGCTATTAAACAGGTTTTGGTATTTGTTGGCTTTTTTCTTACACATAGCAAAGTGTAGGCGTTGTCTTTTTATTCAAATAAGCCCCGTATTTTGAAGCAATAAAAGAAAACCAACCAACAAGTTTTATTTATGAGGAAATTACTGTTTGGTCTGTTGCTCACTTTCATCGGCGGATTGCCGCTGGTAGGTCAGCACCCCATCAACCCGATTATAGATCTAGTGAAGCAAGGAGAACTGAACACTGCTCAACGGTTACTCAATGAAAATTTAGAATTAGAGGCTGGTGACCAAGATTCACGTTTGTTGCTTGGGATGCTGTTGGCCATGACGGGTCACCACGAAGAAGCCGTTGGTACTTGGGAGGGAGGCTTGTGTCATTCCCCCACCGATTTCGCGCTCTTGTTGCACATTGGCGAAGTGCGGATACAACAATCGGCGATGTTGGGCCAAGGCCAAATCACGTCCATGTTGCCGGCCGCCGCCGAGGGAGGCACCCAAACCCAGAAAAGAGCCCTGTTGGAATTGGCCAAACAAGCCTACGAACAAGCCCAACAACTATATCCCTACCAAAGTGAGCCGACTAGCCAACTGGCTACTGTGAATGAATTGCTCGACGATTACGGCAAGGCACTGGATCTGTGGGAACGATTGGTCTATACTTATCCCAGTGACGAAAACTTTTTGGTATCACTTGGCCAATGTGCCCTGTACCTAGGGCAGGAGGAAAAGGCCAAGGAAGTCTTGACCAAAGCCTTGGCCCTGAACCCACACCATGCTCCGGCCTACGCCAAGCTGGCCACTTATTGGCAGGCCAAAGGCGACACAATCGCGGCCCAGACTGCCCGTCAACAACACGAATTTTACACTTGGCTGCCCCGCTTTGCCACCTTCGAGTATAATGACCACCACTACCAAACCTATCAGCTACTGAAAAATCCGTTATTGGCCAATCAGAGCGCACGATCGGCCAGGTTGGCAGATTTGATCAATGATAAATCGGAGATAGCCTCGCGCTGGCTGGCCGCCCTTTGCTGGCACCACGGCGAGGATGAAAGCACCGAGGATCTGCTGGTCGACGAATTGGGCAGCCGTGGCATGGAAGCTGCGCCCTTGTTGGTAGAAATGATCAAACATTCTCAGCACGATGCTCTGATCGGCAAAGTGACCATTAAACTGACCGCCCTGCGGATCCCGGGGATTTTTGATCTGCTGGTCGGTTTGTTGCCCCGCGATCGGCAAAGTTATTTCTCAATGAACATCGCTTACCAATTGGCAGTGCTGGGCAATGATTTGGCCATCCCCTACCTCCTGCGCGAATTGCACCCTTCCCATGCCCAAGAAGTACTGGCGGATCACGAGTTTGATCTCAGCGGTGGGGCACTCCAAGATTCGCGCAACCGGGCTGCGCTTGCCTTGGCCTTCTTTGATGTTCCCATGGTGGTCCAAGAACTGGAAGCCGGGTTGTCCGACCCCATTATCCAGCAATCTTGTGCCGCAGCTTTGTACCGGATCACAATGGACGAACGTTATTTGGCCCAAGTGAAACGAAGCAAAAACCGCCCGGAAGATAGAAACGTTGATTTAGCCGCTTTTTTGCGGATTATTGGCACCAAGCAAGCATTGGCTACTGCCAATAAACTGGAATAGGTTGCTTCCGGTAATGGATTCACACTGACTAAGAAAGCCCCCAGTTGCAAGCTTGCCCGCAAACAAGCCAAAACATTGTTTTCTGAATGTTAGGTGGTGATCCAAATCTTTGTCCTCCCATTTATTTTATGTCCAAATTAATACCGAAATTGAAAATTTCAGTTTGGTCAGTTTTGATTTTATAAAAGTGGGAGATATATTTTGTTGTCTATTATGATTAGCCGCCACCAATGACGCACAAACCATAAACGAGCGAAATCGATGGTTGGTCAAAAAGACCGCCCATTTCAATTCGGGCGGCCTTTTTGGCCAACCAACACTAACTCAAATGTTTGGCAAAAAAATCCAGAGTGCGCTGCCAAGCCAACTTAGCCGCAGTCTCATTATAGCGCGCGCCGGAGGTATCGTTGTGAAAAGCGTGGTTCACGCCCTCATACAGGTAGCTTTCGTATTGGATTTGGTTAGCCTTCAAAGCTTCTTCGTAGGCGGGTATGCCGGCGTTGATCCGCTCGTCCAAACCGGCATAGTGAAGTTGCACTGCCGCCTTGATCCTGGGCACGTCGGCCGCGTTGGGCTGCCGGCCATAGAAGGCCACGGCTGCTTTGAGAGAGGGCACTTGCACGGCCAAGCTGTTGGCCATAGCCCCGCCCCAACAAAAACCGACGCAGCCCATTTTGCCATTGCAGTCTGGCCGGGTGGTGAGATAGGCCAAGGAATTGGCAAAATTTTGCAAGCTGTCTTCGGGCTTGAGCTGGACGAAAAGCGCGCGGGCTGCGTCTTCATTGGCGGGAGTTCCTCCCAATGGGGCCAGTGCATTGGGGGCAATGGCCAAGTAGCCCGCTTGGGCTACCCGCCGCGCCACATCTTCAATGTGCGCGTTCAGTCCCCGATTTTCGTGGATGATCACCACGGCCGAGTACTGCTTTTGGGCTTTGGGCCGCGCCACATAAGCCCGCATCTCGCCGTTGGCACCCGGGTAAGTGACATATTCGGTGGCTAGATTATCATCTGAAGTTACCCCCGCATTGATGTAGTGCGGGGCGATCAAGGGCAATACCGCTAGGGCCGCTGCCGTGCTGCCAGTCAGGCGGACGAGCTTGGCCATAAATTCTTTGCGGCTCAGGGGCTTGTGGGTGTACTCGTCGTAGAGTTGAATAATTCGTTGATCCATAGGTGGGGCCGCTTTTGGCTAAATAAGCGAAGCCAATTTAAACTTTCTTTGGCTGTAGCGGGTTAATTTAAGGAAATATATTTTGATCCCATGCCTCATATTGCCCAATTGCACACCCAAAGCCAGCGGGGTGTTTGGATTGCACTCTTGATCATTGCTAGTTGGGCCAGCCTGTTGTCTTATGCCCTGTTGGCAGCCCCGATCGGTTGGACCTCCCCGGCCACTTATCTGCTCGTCCTCTTGCAGACCCATCTGTACACGGGCATGTTCATCACGGCCCATGATGCCATGCACGGGCTGGTTTCGCCCAAGCGGTCACTCAATCTATGGATTGGCCGGGTGTGTGCCACCTTGTTTGCCTTCAATTTTTATGACCAACTCAACCGCAAGCACCACCTTCACCACCGTTTTGTGGGCACGGCACAAGATCCCGACTACCACGGGGGCAATTTTTTGGTTTGGTACATCAATTTTGCACTGCAATATGTCAATGTCTGGCAGATTCTGTTGATGGCTGCCAGCTACAATGTGCTAAAAATTTGGCTGCCCGCCGAAAAACTCATTGTTTATTGGATGCTGCCCTCCATCTTATCTACCCTCCAATTGTTCTATTTTGGTACTTACCTCCCTCACCGGGGGGAGCATGCCCCCGACAACACCCACCGGTCGCGCAGCCAAGCGCTCAATCATTACTGGGCTTTTTTGGCGTGCTACTTTTTTGGCTACCATTATGAGCACCACAACTCACCCGGTACGCCCTGGTGGAAATTGCCACAAGAAAAGGAAAAGACAGTGGCCAACTCGTCGGGCCGTTCCTAAAAGTTTAGGCAAAATTTGGTGTTCTCTAGTTTTGAACCTAAGTTTGACCCAAAGTCAGAACATCGGTCAGCACACCGTTTCATTTTTGATCAGCCAATGGGTTTATATGAACGACAGGAAAAAGAAGTAATTATCTTGGCGGCAGCCGAACAAGTTTTTGCCGCCGAAGGTTTTGTGAATGCCAAAATGGAAGCGGTGGCCCAAAAGGCGGGAATAAGCAAAGGATCGGTCTATTTCTATTTCCAGAGCAAAGAAGATCTTTACTTGGCCATTACCCACAAGGCATTTGAAATAGTGATCCAAGCTTATCGGCAGGTGCTGGCCAATAGTGAGGGCCTGACGGGCCGGGGCAAGGTGCTGGCCATTATGCAAACCTATATTGGTTTTGCCAAGGAACACTTTCTCCACCACGAGGCCATTTTCAACTATATGTCGCTGGTGCGCAACGTAGTAGAAAATCCAGCCATTGGCACTAAACAACAAGAAAGCTTAAAACAAAGTATTTATTTCAACCGGATCAAGCAAATCCATAATTTACCCGTGGCGATGGTAGTGGCGGCGATCAAAGAGGGAGTACAAGATGGCAGCATTGGCAACCAGCAAAACCCCCAAACCATCTATGTTACCCTATGGGCCATGGTGATCGGGTTTGCCAAGCTCAACATCACCATGGGCGGCCAAAACCAAACCATTTACCACGTCAATTCCAACGAATGGCAGGCCTATCTCCTACAAGTGGCTGAACGGGTCCTGCGCGAGGGATGATGGAAACAATTGATCCGATTTAGAGTTTGGCTAAAAGGTCAAATGGAGTAACCTAATGCGAAACTTGCCCCGTCTTAGTGAATGGCTAAACAGTGAAATGGAGCACCCGAATGCTGAATCTTAACCAATAAATACAGTATATGAAAATGAACACTACTTTCGGACAAAAGGCCCTAGGCTGGTTTTTTGCCTTTTTTTTCCATCTCACCGTGGCGTATGCCCAGGGAACCATCTCAGGTGAGGTAAAAGACAGTAACGGCAGCCCAATAACAGGGGCCAATGTCTCGATTCAAGGCACGACAAAGGGCTCCTTGACTGATGCCAGTGGCAAGTACGCGATCGCCAATGTGGCCGCTGGTAAATACACGGTAGTGATGTCATTTATTGGGTACAAGACGGTCAAGCAAGAGGTGAACGTTGACAATGGTACGGCCAGTCTCAACTTTACAACCGATGAAGATTTGATGGCCCTCGACGAAGTGATTGTAACGGGTACTTTTGATGAGCGCACCAAGCTGGAGTCCAGTGTGGCCATTTCTACCTTGAACACCAAAGCCATTGCGCTCCGTGCCCCTCAGAGTACCGGGGACCTGCTCCAGTCGGTGCCCGGCATTTGGGTGGACAACTCGGCGGGCGAAGTGGGCAACCGGGTGGTAGCTCGGGGAGTGGCTCCTGTAGGCAACCAAAACATTGGTTTTCAATATGTTTCACTCCAAGAAGAAGGCTTGCCCATCATGGGCTCGCAGATCGGGTTTGCCGTAGTGGACATGTTTCACCGGGCCGATCTTACCGTGGGCCGTCTGGAGGCCATCCGGGGAGGGAGTGCCTCGATTGCCTCGGCCAACTCGCCGGGTGGTATTTTCAACTTCATCTCCAAAACAGGTGGCCTCAAATTTGGGGGGGCAGCCCGCTTGCAAGGTGGGGTGTACAACAACGGTAAAGCCATTTACCGGGCCGATCTGGAACTGGGCGGCCCGATAGGCAATGGCTGGAACTACAGTGTGGGCGGTTTCTACCGGGTGGATCAAGGGGCCCGCAACATGGACTTCAACGCCTCGCAAGGTGGCCAGCTCAAGGCCAATATCACCAAAATGTTTAAACGGGGCCAGCTTAAACTCTATGGGAAATACCTTAACGACCGTAATACTTTTTTTAAGGAGATTCCGTTGGATCCCAACGATCTCAAAAAAGGCTATGGTGGGTTTGACATTGTAAATTCCTCCACTTTCCTCAATATCAACACATCAATTCCAGATGCGGGCGAGTTCCGGCAGGAAACACCGTTTGCCCAATTGCCCACGCGCCAATTTGATGCCAGCAAGGGCATTCAAAACAAAACTTTCGCGGTGGGAGCACAGTTCGACTATGACTTGGGCAAAAACTGGGGCCTGAGCCTGAACACCAAGTACAGCGATTTTGACCAAAATTATTTACAGTATCAGGGCAACATCACTATGGCGGTGGTTCCCGGTGCGGCCGATCCCGGGTATGCCCAGTTTGGGGCGGGCGCTTATCCCAATATCCCCGGCCCAGTTCCGGGTTTCTTATCACCGACCTATACCGATGCCGGCACTGGCCAAGTACTGGCCCGGGTGATCAACGGCCAGCTCGATCCCAATACCCCCAATCTGCTGGGCCGCTATATTTTTGCCACTGCCCCTCTCAACATGAACAACCAGATCCAAGATTGGCAGGCCTTGGCCAAGGTGAACAAACAAGCCGGCAAGCACAACCTGACCTTGGGCTATTACATGGCCAACACCAAGATCAAGACCAAATGGTATGTGGACGGGATCGCCAGCTCGTTTGACCAGCCCCAGCGGCCCATCCGGATCACGTTCCCGTTTGCGGGCCAAACCGTGCAAGCCACCGACCCCAACGGCTTTTTGCTGTGGAGTGGCCTGGCCTATACCGTCACCGATATGACGTCGAACATCAATGCATTCTTTTTGAACGATTTGTGGACTGTAACCGATAAATTGAACATTGATGCGGGCTTTCGCTACGAAATAGTCAACCACAAAGGGGTGAAGGAAGGCTGGCGCGGCGGATCGAGTGTGACGGCGGGCCAGCCCGGTTTGGCAGCCCTCGGCGGACTGGACCGCAACCCACTTACTGCCTATGATCTAGGCACTCGCCTTTACAATGGTGTGACCTATCCTTGGGATGAAACCTACAATTATTGGTCGGCCTCCCTAGGTTTCAACTACAAGCTCAACGAGCGCTCGGCCGTTTACCTGCGTGGCTCGCGGGGCAACAAAGCCCCCGAACTGGATTATTATGCCAACAACTTTGTGAACGTGCCCATCGCCCGTGGGGTGGTTGAGACGGTGACCCAAGTTGAGCTGGGGTACAAGGTCAATTCCAAAAAATTATCGGCCACTTTCACTGGCTTTTACAGCTACCAGGACAACGTGTTGCTGCAATTGTTCATTACGGCGGGGGCCAACAGTTTCTTCACCGACCCCACTTTCAATGCCACCCGGACCGTTGGGTTGGAGATTGAGACCATTTGGCAGCCGATCAAAGAATTCAATGTCCGTTTTTCGTCCACTTTGCAAGATCCGCGCTTTGCCAAGTTGACTTACCTCAACACCAACCGGGGCACCGATCGCACCCGTTTCTTCAACGAAGACTTTTCGGGCAACCGGGTGGACTATTTGCCCGCTATCATGCTCGACATCACCCCAACGGTAAAGTTTGGCAAATTCAGCCCCTACATCAACTACCGCTATTTTGGCAAGCGCTACGGCAACCGCCGCAACACGATCGAGCTTGATCCGTATGGCGTAGTAGGTGCGGGCGTGATGGTGGAACTCAGTAAGTTCAACATCGGCCTCCAAGCTACCAACTTGCTCAACAGTACCGGCTTGCTCAACTTTGGTGGCTACGGTGCGTTTAGTTCCACTGCCGAAGATCTGGCCGTGGGCGGAATCCAAAACCCACAAGGCGGCACATTGTCCAACTCTAACATTACCGCCCTCAACGCGGCCAATAACCCGATTTGGATGCGCCCTATGCTGGGCCGCCAGATTTTGCTCTCACTTACCTATAATTTTTAGGCAAGTTTGTGGTATGAAATTGGCGGACAGTCCCCAACAAGGGACAGTCTAAAAAACAGTCAGCCAAAAGCCCTCGGTT
>JAYUVL010000548.1:0-5531 GCA_043754075.1 Cytophagales bacterium
TGGGTAGCCATCCCTTCATGTGGTGAGCGTGGCAGTTTGGGCCAGACAGGCCGGTGGGATCCTTGTTTGGGGGGCGGAGACTTAAAATGGGCCAGCCAAAAGGGAAACTACTTTTGGCTGGCCTAAGTTGGCCATCGATCTTGGGAATTAGCCCAGCAGCCAACTCCGAGCATCTGGCAGTTGGGCAAAATATCGGACGGCAAACAGCTGTTCGTTCAAGTCCTGCATTTCGTCAACGGTTTGCTCGAGCGACAGATTGGCGATCAGTTCCGTGGGCAGGACTACCGCCATTTTGGTCAAACCCGCCCCAATGACCTTGGGGGTAAACACAGTGGCACTCCAGTTTTGCATATCGGGGGTGACTGCCTTGCGGAAATTGACCGTGTCCCCCAGCCATTTTTTAACTCCATGTTGGGCAAACAGCTCGGCGATTTGATCAAAAGTACTGTAATATTCTTCAAGCGACATGTCCTCGCTTTTACTCAACCAAGTGGCTACCGCCAGAGAATTATCAACCTCAAGGTCGATGTGGACGTAAGCATTGCTCAAAATAGTCATTCCGCTTTTTATGTTTTGGTAATTGATAAGGTAAGGATTATTTTGGTTGCTTGGCTGGTGTGGCAAAAATGTTTTTCCGCTGATTCTTTTCAAACAATGAGAATAATCCTGACTAATATTGGTACCATTACTAAAGACCGGGGATTGCAAAAATAGGCAGATTGTCGGTTAAAAGTCAACTATCCACTTTATTTACCAAAAATATTGCGCATTGGCTGCCCACTATTTCTGCCAAAGCCTCGTTGGCGATTCGGGGGCCAGTTTTTGGCCTGCTCCGCCCAATAATGCAAACCGATACCCTTTGCAGGTTTCTGCGCACGCGGGCAGGATGTGCTCGCGTAATGGAAAAGCTGACTTTCGCTTGTTTGCTGGGCCAAGTCACCGCATTTGCCCAGCGGCTAAAGCTTTGTCCGCAATTCGGTGGCCAGCTTTTCGTAGCCCGCTTTGCCCAATAGCGCAAACATATTGACTTTGTACGCTTCCACGCCCGGTTGGTCAAAGGGGTTGATGCCCAAGATGTAACCGCTGATGGCACACGCTTTCTCAAAGAAGTAGAACAGTTGGCCCAAATAATATTCGTTGATTTCGGGGATCTCGATCAATATGTTGGGCACGTTGCCTTCCACGTGGGCCAAGAGGGTGCCTTTTTCGGCCATTTTGTTGACCTCGTGCATCTGGCGGCCCGCAATGTAGTTGAGCTGGTCCAGGTCTTGATCGTCACGCGGCACGCTGACCGTCGAGCGGGTTTTGCCCACCGAGATCACGGTTTCGAACACATTGCGCTCTCCATCTTGGATCAATTGGCCCAGCGAATGGAGATCGGAAGTGAAATTGACCCCGACGGGGAAAATGGCCTTGCCGTCTTTGCCCTCACTTTCGCCGTAGAGCTGTTTCCACCACTCGACCAAATAATGCAGCCGAGGATGATAAGCGGCCAAAATCTCGATGTTCTTGCCCCGCTTGTAGAGGGCATTGCGCACGGCGGCGTACATGGAAACGGGGTTGTCGGCCATGTTGGTGGTCAGGCGGGAGCGGTTTTCCATGTCCCGTGCCCCTTCCACCAGTTTGCGGATGTCAAACCCGGCCACGGCAATGGGCAGCAAGCCGACCGGGGTCAAAACGGAGAACCGCCCCCCCACATTGGGCGGGATGCTGAAAGTAGTGTAACCTTCTTCACCGGCCATTTGGCGCAGGGCCCCGGAGGTGGGGTCGGTCACGGCCACGATCCGTTGCTTGGCCCCGGCTTTGCCGTAGCGTTTTTCCAAGTCTTGTTTGAGCAACCGGAAAGCGATGGCTGGCTCAGTGGTGGTGCCCGATTTGGAGATCACCGCCACTGCATAATCCCGGCCTTCCAGCACTTCCAGCAGGTCATGGTGGTAGTCGGCACAAATGTTTTGGCCGGCAAATACCACCATTGGCGCATTGCGCTGCGATTTGGGGATGAGCTGGGTAAAGTGGTGCGATAGGCCATCAATCACCGCTTTGGCCCCAAGGTAAGATCCCCCAATGCCAATCACCACAAACACATCGGCCAGTTTGCGCATCCGGCTGGCCGTTTCTTCAATGGCGACCAGTTCCTGCTCGCTGATGCTGGAAGGCAGGTTTACCCAACCCAAAAACTCACTGCCCTTGCCCGTCTTGTTGAACACGGCCTCGTGGTGCTGGTCAATTTCTTCTTGGTAGGTGGTAATGTCCTTGGCGAGCATGAACTCGAGCACTTTGCTGATATTGATGGTGAGAGCATCCATGAGTATAAATGGGTACAATTGGTTGTTGGTAGAACACGAAGGAAACAGAAACAATGGCCAAGCCTAAAATATGGGCAATTATAGTGAAAAGTAATCAGTTTCGGCATCGATCAACCGCCATTGTGGCCAAGTCGGGCCGTTGGCGCTGCCGGCCGGGTGCGGTGCTTGGGCCCATTCCCCGCCGATTGCCCTGTACCGCATCCCGACCAAGAACTGGGCGGCCAAGGGGAAGGCAGCCAATAAAAACGTGAAGATGAGCCATCGATATGAAAATTATGGCCCGTCTTGGTTTATATTCGCAGCAACCAATCAAGCACCAACCAAATGGATTTATACCTGCAAAGTAAAGTGATTCTGGTAACGGGGGGATACAGTGGAATCGGCGAGGCCATAGTAAGAGAGGCCGCCAATGAAGGCGCAATCCCGATCATCGTGGGGCGATCGGGCGAAAAAGGCAAAGCCTTGGAAACCGAGCTCCGATCGCAGGGTTTTGAGTGCATGGCCGTGCAGGCTGAACTGAGCGAAGCCGTGGAGTGCCAGAAAGCGGTAGTTGAGGCGCTCACCCGTTACGGTCGCATCGATGCCCTGGTCAACAACGCGGGCCTCAACGACGGGGTAGGACTGGAAAACGGCAGCCCCGAAAAATTCATGCACTCGATCCAAAACAATGTGTTCCACTATTATTGCATGGCCCACTATGCGCGCGAGGCCCTCAAAAAGTCCAAGGGCAACATAGTCAACATCAGTTCCAAAACTGCGATCACTGGGCAAGGCGGCACTTCGGCCTATGTAGCCTCCAAGGCGGCACAGTTGGGCCTCACCCGGGAATGGGCCGTGGAACTGTTGCCCTATGGCATCCGGGTGAACGCCGTGGTCCCGGCCGAGGTATGGACCCCGCTCTACGAAAAATGGGTGAACACCTTTCCCGATCCGCGCAAGAAACTGGCCAGCATCACCAAACACATCCCGCTGGAAAAACGGATGACCACTTCCGAGGAGATAGCCTACATGACCCTGTTCTTGATCTCCAGCCGCTCGGCCCATACCACTGGCCAATATGTTTTTGTCGATGGCGGCTACACCCATTTGGATCGGACGGTATAAAGCGCAGGGCGGCACGTAAATTTTAACGGAATAAATGATACTAGCACTTGCAAGTAAGTTTTGGTTGCGCTACTTTTGCACCCTGTTTCGTGAAAACAGGTTTTTATCTTACTTTATTTAATGGATACGTTAAGTTATAAGACTATCTCGGTAAACAGCGCAGCTGTTACCAAAGATTGGGTAATTGTAGATGCCCAATCTGCAGTCTTGGGCCGCTTCGCAAGCGAGGTCGCCAAGATCATTCGGGGGAAGCACAAAGCGTCCTTTACCCCTCATGTGGACTGTGGAGATAATGTAATTGTCATCAACGCTGAGAAGGTTAGACTTACCGGCAAAAAGTGGACTGACAAAGAAATTATCTCGCACACCGGTTATCCCGGCGGCCAGCGAATCACTTCGCCCCGCAAGCTGATGCTGAAAAACCCCATTCAACTGGTGGAGATGGCTGTCAGGGGAATGTTGCCCAAAAATCGTTTGGGCCGCAGACTCTTCCACAATTTGTACGTGTATGCAGGAACGGAGCATCCGCACGCTGCCCAACAACCTAAAGAACTCAAAATCGCGTAACAAGATGGACGTAACGAACACCATTGGGAGAAGAAAAACGGCCGTGGCCCGGATCTATGTATCCCCAGGCACTGGCCAAATTACCGTCAACAAACGGGCCCTACAAGAGTATTTTCCGTCTGAGATATTGCAAATTATTGTGAACCAGCCGTTGAACGTTGTCAAAGCCGTTGGTACGCTTGACATCAACGTCAACGTGAAAGGCGGTGGCTACAAGGGGCAGGCGGAAGCCGTCCGATTGGCCATTTCCCGCGCACTGTGCGATATCAACCAAGAGAACCGTCCACCTTTGAAGAAGGAAGGCTTTCTCACCCGTGATCCCCGCATGGTTGAACGCAAGAAGTATGGTCGCCGCAAAGCCCGCCGTCGCTTCCAGTTCAGCAAGCGTTAATCGTGGTTGTATTTCACCTTGGTTTTCAATCTCTAAAACGGTAATCAAATGTCTAATTTAGAATATAAAGACCTTCTGGATGCGGGTGTGCACTTTGGCCACCTCACCCGAAAGTGGAACCCCAAAATGGCGCCCTACATTTTCATGGAGCGCAATGGTATCCACATCATAGATCTCAACAAAACACTCGCCTGCCTGGATTCTGCCAGCGAGGCAGTGAAGAAAATCGTTCGCTCTGGCCGCAAGATCATGTTTGTTGCCACTAAGAAGCAAGCCAAGGAAGTAGTGGCTGAAGAAGCCCGCCGCCTCAAAATGCCTTATGTGACCGAGCGTTGGTTGGGGGGGATGTTGACCAATTTTGCCACCATCCGCAAGTCGCTCAAGAAATTGTCCACCATCGATAAGATGATCAAGGATGATACCTACAAGAGCTTGGCCAAGCGTGAGCGCCTCATGATGACCCGTGAACGGGACAAACTCAACAAGGTGCTGGGCGGTATTGCCGACCAATCGCGCCTGCCCGCAGCCCTGTTCATTGTGGACGTGAAGCGCGAGCACATCGCGGTCAAAGAGGCTCAACGGTTGAACATCCCTGTGTTTGCCATTGTTGACACCAACTCTGATCCCGATACGGTAGATTTTCCAATCCCGGGCAATGATGATGCCTTCAAATCCATCTATTTGATCACTTCAACCATTGGCAAGGCCATTGAAGAAGCATTGATGGAGCGCAAGAAGGAGCGTGACGACACCAAACTCAAGGACGAAGAGAACCAAAAGCGTGAAGTGGATGGCATCGACGAAATACAGGATGAGGTGGAAATTGAAGCCTTGGCCGACGAAGACGAAGTCGTAAGTTAAAACCCTGTACCTAAAGCAATTGCTAAAACTTAAAGCTTAAAACCATGTCTAAAGTTTGTGATCTTACAGGTAAGCGGGTGCGCGTCGGCAACAATGTATCTCATGCCAACAACAAAACCAAGCGCACGTTCAGCCCGAACCTGAAAAAGAAAAAATTCTACTTGGCCGACCAAGATCGGTGGGTTGAGTTGAGAATCTCTATGTCCGCCCTGCGCACCATCAGCAAAAACGGCATCACTGCCGTGCTGAAAGACGCAAGGAAGCGCAATACACTTTCGGCCAAGGCCATCAAAAAAGTGGGC
>JAYUVL010000549.1:0-2415 GCA_043754075.1 Cytophagales bacterium
ATCTGGTGCGCGAAGCCCAGCAACTGGCTCCGGACAAAAAAATCCTGCTCCATTGCTGGCGCGGGGGAATGCGCAGCGCCAGTGTGGCTTGGCTATTGGATCTGTTTGGCTTTGAAGTTGGCTTACTGGTGGGTGGATACAAAGCTTATCGCCAATTGGTGTTGCAGTCATTTTATGAGCCAAGAAAACTGGTCATTTTGGGGGGGCGCACCGGCAGTGCCAAGACGGAGGTGCTGGCCCACCTCCGGGCAATGGGCCAGCAAATCATTGATCTGGAGGGGTTGGCCCACCACAAAGGCTCGGTATTTGGTGCTTTGGGACTTGAAAAACAGCCACCCGTTGAAATGTTTGAAAATAATTTGCACCAACAATGGGCTAGCATCAACCCAGAACAGCCACTTTGGCTGGAAGATGAGAGCCATGCCATTGGCCGGATCTACATTCCGTCGGGGCTGTGGCAGCAAATGCTCCGGGCGCCAGTAGTCAACCTACAAGTGCCAGCACCGGAGCGCGTGGCCCACTTGGTGAAAGGTTACGCGGGTTTTGCCCCAACTGAACTGGCCGAAGCGACCCAAAAAGTTGCCAAACGGCTTGGCCCACAAAACACTAAAGAAGTGCTGAGTGCATTGTCAGCCGGCGAGTTTTCCACTGCGGCCATGATTCTATTGCGTTACTACGACCAAGCCTACGACTACGGGCTGCAAAAACGGCAGGCGAAAATGCGTCAGGTGCAAACTGATACGGCCGATCCTTTCCTCAATGCGCAGCGTGTTCTGGCCGCGGTTTCGTCGGAGGCTGGCCAACTGGATGAACCATCCTTGTAGCGGGCAAGGTGGCTAGTTTGGGTCAATTTGGGCCAACAGTCCAGCCAATCTTATCCATTATTTCGCTCTTGACCCAGCCTTAAACCGCATGGGACTGGCAACTTATCGCATGATGATTTGCCCTGTCAAAAAAGTTCAAAGGAGGAGCGATTAGCAATCGTTTTAACTACTCTTCGGCAGAAGTGGCCAAGATTTTTCGCCAAACATAGGCCAGAAAGAAGATGGGCATCGCAAAGATGAAGAACAGCAGAGCCGCTCCCGTGACGGCAGCATTGACCAGCCCCGCTTTGCCCAAATAAAAGAGCAGCCAAATGCCCAGACCAGAAAACACGGTAAACACGAGGCCCGCTTTCAGCGTGAGGGCAAACAGGTTTTTGGATTTGGCTGATTGGCCAATCTTGGCTTGGAAGTCGGGCAGGCCCAATAAATTTCCGTCTTCATCTACACTCAGCAGGGTAGAAAGGGGGGGCTTTTCGTGTATCTCTTTCATCAAAACACCATAGTAAAGTAGCAAACCGAAAAAGTGGGGTTGGAAGGTGGCTTCCGCAATTAAGCATGTACAAAACCAATGCCTAATTGCAATGTTTGAAAAAAGTGGCTAGGCCGGCCGGGCCACCCTTCATTAGGGTCAGGACAGTAACCATGATATGTCGCCAGCCTATATTTCGGTTGCGGAAGATTGGTTGCCCAATCAGGAATCCCCCAAATGGAAAGCTTGGCCAAAACATTCCCAAGGCACTGGATTGGCATCAAAACTACTTTATAATCAACCAAACGAATGCCTTCAAAGCCAGTGCTCCCACGCCAAAATAGTGGTAGTAAAAAAGAAGTGCGCCTATGCCCGCACAAATCCAGACCTTCCGAGAAGTAAAGATAGGGAAAGGGTAAAATGAGACCAGCGGGTTGGGGGAGCGAGAATGTTGTTGGTGCGCTTCGCTAACACCAACAACGGTAGATCACCAGCAACTCTATTGTTGTCATCAGTTTTTATTTTTCAGTTCTGCACGTAGTTTTTCTATTTGCTCAACTGCTAAACCTGTGTACTTTGCTACTTTTTCAGTAGGTTCATTGTCGTGTAGCATTGTTTTCGCAATTTCTACTTCTCTTTCTTCCACTGCTGTTTCCAAAGCACTTTTCATACCCCAATATTGAATGAGGTTTTCTTCGTAAATAGCTCTCTGTTCTGCACTTAAACCTGCTAATTCCGCAGTTCCAAAGGCTTTTTGAAAAATAGGCTCGTTGAGAATAGTTGGAATATGGTCAAAACTCTCCAAATTTTTCAGAAAGTAACACCACTTATCAAATTTAGTTTCTAATTCATTTTCCTTTTTGTTAAATAAGGGCATTTGCAAAAACTTGAAATGAAGTTTGTCAAAAAACAAATCTCCGTCTTGGTCTTTTAAAGCTACATCACGCCTAAACTTGCGTCTTTCTTCTGCCTCGTCATATTCAAAATCAAGAATTGCCACAAAGTAAATGGATTGTAACTTAAAATTCCATTCGCCTTGTTGGGCTTGGTCTCGGATAGGAAAAGTAACGTAAAATAAACTCCTGTCTTTGAAGTATTTTACCTTTGCCTTCTGCATTTCTA
>JAYUVL010000550.1:0-2249 GCA_043754075.1 Cytophagales bacterium
CGACCATCCACATTAGTTTAATAGCTTTCATAATATTTCTTTTTAAGTGATAACGCGCAAACTCCGCTCTTTGTTCTTTGAACAAGCGAAATGCCACAAAATAGAGCAGCTAAAATTTATCCAAAAAAATCCCAAAAGGCATCTATATTTGCGTACCAATTTAGCACAGCACAATGACGAGCGAGGAAAAAAAAGCGTTCTTATTGCTGAAAACAGTTATTTTTCATTATCACGGCCTAGATGAAGACGAGCAGAAAGTGCTTGAAGGTACGGCCGAGGAGATCGGAGCACAATCCGAACTAGGCTGGGCCATCGATTTTATTGAGGAAGATTATTACAACGCTTTTGACCGCGCCCGCGCCTATTTGACCCAAGTAATGACTGGGCTGAGCAATCAGAAACGTTTTTACTATCTTTCCAGTGTCTGGGAATCGAACAAAAAAAAGGGGTACATCAGCGAAATGGAAGCCACAGCCATGCTCAAATTGGCCAAAGATTGGCAAATTGAGGATGAATTCGTGAACATGATCAAAAGATAATCAATCTAACCCACTCCGGGCCATGCAGATTGCCTTCATCGGCGCTGGCAACGTCGCTTTTCACTTGGCCAGGGGCTTGGAAGTCGCCGGGCACCAAATTACCGAAGTATTTAGCCGCACGCTCAACCGCGCTGATTTATTGGCCCGCCAACTATACGCCGCCCAACCGACCAACCACCCTGATTTTTCGCAAAGCAGCGCGCAACTTTTTCTACTTTGTGTGGCCGATGATGCTTATCCAACGCTGTTGCCCCAGTTGCGCTTCCCCAAATTGGCCATTGTTGCCCATACGGCCGGCTCATTGCCAATGCACCTGTTGGCCCCGTTTGCGCTCCGGTTTGGCGTTTTTTACCCTTTGCAGACCTTTAGCCGCCAAAAAGCCTTGGATTTGCAAACGGTGCCGTTCTGCATCGAGGCTTCTGACAATCAAGTGCGCGCCAGCTTGCGCAGCTTGGCAGCCAGCCTGAGCCGCCAAGTGTTGGACGTTTCGTCCGCCGATCGGCAGAGGCTCCACTTGGCAGCGGTTTTTGCGTGCAACTTCACCAACCACCTCCTCACCATTGCCCAAGACTTGCTGGCCGAACGGGAGATGGAGCTCGCCCTGCTGCATCCATTGCTGCGCGAGACGGTGGCCAAAGCGCTGCTCAATGGCCCAACGAACGCCCAAACTGGCCCGGCCATCCGGGGTGACCACCAACTGATCCAGCAACACATTGACGCACTACAACCCGATCATCCAGCTTGGGCAACCCTTTACCAAGCCATGAGCAGAGATATTGGCGTACATTATGCCAAGATTTAGTACAAATGATTTACCTTTGGCAATATGGAAAATCCTGAAATCGGTAACTTCGGGGCTGTGTTCCTGTTTATCGCGGGGGGAGTGATTTTCATTGCGGTCACTTTGGCAGTGAGCCGCCTGTTGGCTCCCAACAAACCAAATTTGGAAAAAACTACTTCGTATGAATGTGGCGAAGATCCTGCCAGCAGTTCCTGGGGGCAATTCAACAACCAGTTTTATGTGTTGGGCTTGATTTTTTTGCTCTTTGAAGCAGAGTTGGTGTTTTTGTTCCCTTGGTCGGTGGTTTTTACGAGCAGTCAACTGCCCGAATTGGTTGCTTGGCATTGGTATGTGGGCACTGAAATGCTCATCTTTGTCGTTGTTCTAGCGGCAGGCTTGGCTTATGTGTGGGCAAAAGGATACTTGGACTGGGCCAAGCCCAGCCCCAAGCCGCCCCTGCCAATCCGGCAGCGAACAATGGGTAGCAAGGCGGTGGAAGAATACCGTAAGTTTAATTGATTTGATAATCAACATAAATGGCCGAATGTTGGAAATTTTATTTTGCACACTAGTTGCTTTTGCGATATCATTGGTGCTAACCCCTGAAATAATTAAAATCGCTCATACATACAACAAACATGATGAGATCAACGAACGTAAAATCCACACCAGCAACGTTCCCCGGTTTGGAGGCTTGGCCGTTTTTTTCGGCTTCTTGATTGCCATTTTGTTGTTTTCCACCCTGTGGCAATACATAATCAATGTGCATTTGATTGTCGCGCTGGTATTGATCGTTATTATCGGTTTTCGCGACGACTTTTTGCCCCTAAAACCAAAATTTAAACTTGGTGTTGAGATCTTGGCCTCCCTGCTCATCATCCATTTTGGCAATATCCGGATCGAGTCTATGCATGGCTTGTTTGGGATCG
>JAYUVL010000551.1:0-4668 GCA_043754075.1 Cytophagales bacterium
AAAATCATTGCAAAATAGTGCGTTTAGTCTGGGTTCATACCGTATTCCACGCGGTTTTAAGTGCGTTTAATCAACGCCATGCTGCCCAATTGGCCCCAAATCATACATCAGGCAGTTCCTTGTTTTGTAGCGTGCAGCCAAGGCACTCAGTTTTGCAACTAATTACAGCCAAAGTTTATTTCAGAACTTGGCTGAAGTAAATGTATGATTATCAGAGAATTAATTGCAGTGCAGCCAATACAGCCAAGTAAAACAGCCCCCATGATACAATACCCTTAGAACCGTAACGGCTAAAGCGTAAAAGGGGGGTGCCAAATAAACAGTGTTATTGACTGGTTGCAAGGCAAAGATGGTGTAGATGGATCGAGAGGTTGAAAACTACTGATAGTCTCAATCGCGCAAAAATAGGTGACTGGTTTTTGACTCGTGTAACCAAAGTGTGAGCCAGTGTAACCAAAAAGAAACCGCCAAACGCTGTTCAGGTGCGTTTGGCGGCGGTTTTTCGGTACAAGTGGGCCCAACAGGGCTTGAACCTGTGACCCTCTGATTATGAGTCAGATGCTCTAACCAACTGAGCTATGAGCCCCACACCACAAATTTAAGCTCCTTTTTGGCAAACTCCAAAATAAAAACTCGGGCAGGAGGCCAATTTTTTGCGCTAAATCGGTACTTTAGCGGCCAAACAACGATACTTAACCTCGCAGCAAAACATGATTGACTTTCCTTGGTTTGCCAGTTATCCCAAAGGGATGCCGCACCAAATCAACCCGGATGAATTTGGCTCTCTGCCCGATATGTTGGCCGTAGGCTTTCAAAAGTACGCCAACAAGACCGCTTTTATCCATCTGGGCCTCTCCATTACCTACGCCGAACTGGATGAATGGTCCAAGAATTTTGCGGCTTTTCTGCAAAAAAAGACCAATCTGAAAAAAGGGGATGCCATTGCTATCCAAATGCCCAATGTAATGGCCTATCCGGTGGTAATGTTTGGTGCCCTCCGGGCGGGGCTGGTAGTGGTGAATACCAACCCGCTCTACACTCCCCGGGAGATGGAGCACCAATTCAACGACTCTAAAGCCAAAGCAATTGTCATTTTGGCCAATTTTGCCAGCGTGCTCGAGAAGGTGCTGCCTCACACCCCCGAACTTAAAACCGTGATAGTGACCGAGATCGGTGACTTATTGCCGTTTCCCAAGCGACTGATCGTGAACTCGGTGGTCAAATACGTAAAAAAAATGATCCCAAACTGGAGCATACCCGGGGCCATTCCACTGCGCGACGCCATGGCCCAAGGCAAGGGCCAGTCGCTGACCAACCCGGCCATCACCAGCCAAGATTTGGCCTTCATCCAATATACTGGCGGCACCACTGGGGTGTCCAAAGGCGCGATGCTCACCCACCGCAACATCATGGCCAATGTGATGCAAATGCGCGGCCTGATGGGCACGCGCCTGAACCAAGGGGAGGAAACGATAGTGACGGCCTTGCCCTTGTACCATATTTTTTCACTTACCGTCAACTGTTTCGGCTTATTCATGTTGGGCGCGGCCAATCTGCTCATCACCAATCCCCGTGATATGAAAGGATTTATTGCCGAGCTGAAAAAAGTAAAGTTTACCGTCATTACTGGGGTCAATACCCTGTTCAATGGATTGTTGAACCAACCGGAGTTTCACCAATTGGATTTTTCGGGACTCAAGGTTGCGGTGGGGGGGGGCATGGCCGTCCAATCGGCCGTGGCCGAAAACTGGCGCAAAGTCACTGGGGTCAGCCTGGCCGAGGGGTACGGTCTGACCGAAAGTTCGCCGGTGCTGTCCTGCAATCCCATTGATGGCACCAGCCGCTTGGGCTCCATAGGTTTTCCGCTTTCTTCTACACAAATCAAGATTGTGGACGACGATGGCCAAGAGGTTGCTTTTGGCGAGCGGGGCGAAATTTGGGCGCAGGGCCCGCAGATCTTGGCGGGGTATTGGCAGCGGCCCGAAGAAACCGACAAAGTGATTAAAGAGGGGTGGCTGCTCACCGGCGATATTGGGGTGGCGCTGGAAGGTGGATTTTTCAAGATCGTCGATCGGAAAAAGGACATGATCCTGGTTTCGGGGTTCAATGTGTATCCCAACGAAGTGGAAGATGTGATTGCGCTGCACCCCAAAGTGCTGGAGGTGGTGGCCATTGGGGTGCCCGATGCCAAGTCGACCGAAGCCGTGAAAGTGTTTGTGGTCAAAAAAGACCCGAGCCTCACCGAAGAGGACGTCCGAGAACATGCCAAAGCCAACATGACGGGCTATAAACTACCCAAATACGTTGAGTTCCGCACCGAATTGCCCAAGAGCAATGTTGGGAAACTGCTCCGCCGCCCACTCAAAGAAGAAGAAATGGCGAAGCTGGCCAAAAAATAGTGGCTTGAGTGTGCCAAAAATATTTTATTTGCCTTCCCATTGTCTGTAGCTTTGGGGAGGCTACTCGTTATATAGCTTGAACTGTCACAGTCTTCAAATTTTCGTCTCAGGTTAGTTAAGAGAATGATCGGCGGTGGAGTATGGCGTCAGGGTTGACCATGACCGATGCAATGTCGGTGAAGTCGCGAATATGTGAATATTTTGGTTAACTAAACAAGTAGTTGGTAAAAATAGAAACTGAAACGCGGGCAAGCTAGACATAGTCAGCGCCCAGCCATTGCAAGGTAAGCAATCGTTTGCATGTGAACCACTGGTTTTGAGAAACTTAGCTCACTCAACTGATCCGGCTCCAGCCCTTGCTTTGGCGAAGTTTGGCCAGTTGGTTTTTGGTGGGCACCAGTTCGGGGGCGGTCAGTTCGGGGTCTTTGGCGAGTATTTCCTCGGCCGTTTGCCGGGCCGCCAGCAGTATTTTTTGATCCTTGGCCAAGTCGGCCAACCGCAGATCGAGCACCCCACTTTGCTGGGTGCCCTCCATGTCGCCGGGGCCGCGCAGTTTGAGGTCCACATCGGCAATCTCAAAGCCATCCGTGGTGCGCACCATGGTATCCAGCCGAACTTTGGCCTCTTTGCTCAGTTTTACGTCGGTCATGAGCAGGCAATAGGACTGGTCGGCTCCCCGGCCCACTCGCCCGCGCAACTGGTGCAACTGCGACAGGCCAAATCGTTCGGCGTTCTCGATCACCATCACCGATGCATTGGGCACATTGACCCCCACCTCGATCACCGTAGTGGCCACCATGATGTGGGTTTCGCCCCGCACGAAGCGCTGCATTTCATAATCTTTGTCGGCCGGCTTCATTTTGCCGTGCACAATGCTGACGAAGAATTCGGGAAAAGCGCGGCATACGCTTTCATACCCATCTTGCAGGCTTTTGAGGTCAAGTTTTTCCGATTCCTCGATCAGGGGATACACCACATAGACCTGCCGGCCAAGGCGGATCTGCGCCCGCATGAAATCAAACACTTTGAGGCGGTGGGCATCATAATAGTGCAGGGTCTTGATCGGTTTGCGCCCGGCGGGCAATTGATCGATTACCGAAACATCCAGGTCGCCATACAGGGTCATGGCCAGCGTCCGGGGAATGGGGGTGGCGGTCATCACCAAAATATGGGGATAGATCTGGGGATTTTTTCGCCAGAGTCGGGAGCGCTGTTCTACCCCAAACCGGTGTTGTTCATCGATGATACATAGCCCCAAGTTGTTGAATTGCACATCATCCTCGATCAATGCGTGGGTTCCGACCACGATGTGCAGCTCGCCACTTTGTAATTTTTCCAAGATCTGCCGGCGTTCTCCGGTTTTGGTGGATCCGGTCAGCTTGGCCAAGTTGAGGCCCAACAGATCGGCAAAGACTTTTAAACTTTGGTAGTGTTGGTCGGTCAAAATTTCAGTCGGCGCCATCATGCAAGCCTGTGCGCCGTTGTCAATGGCCAACAACATGCAAATAAAAGCCACAATCGTCTTCCCACTGCCCACATCGCCTTGAAGGAGGCGATTCATCTGGCGGCCCGATTTGAAGTCGATATAAATTTCTTTGATCACTCTTTTCTGGGCATCGGTCAGCGAAAATGGCAGGTGCTGGTTATAAAAGAGGGTGAGTAGTGCCACTTTATTGAACAACTGTCCACGGTAGGACGTTCGCCGGGTAAACTTTTGAACGAGCAGTCGGAGTTGGATAAAGAAAAATTCCTCAAACTTGAGGCGGGCCAGGGCGGCGTTCAGTAATTCGGGCGTTTTGGGGAAATGAATGTTCCACAGGGCATCTCTGCGGGCCATCAATTTGTACTTGGCCAAGACGGTCCCGGGCAGGGTTTCTTCCAATTGGCGATCACACGCTTCCAGTAGATTCTTGATCAGTACGCCCATTCCGCGGGCATCCATGCCCCGCCGCTTCATTTTTTCGGTGGTGTGGTACACGGGGATGAGCCCGGTGGTGGGTTGATCGGGCAAAAATGGATCGATTTCGGGGTGCGATAGGTTAAACCGCCGGCCAAAAAGCTGGGGCTTGCCAAAAACGACATATTCCTGTCCATTTTTTAGTTTGGGGTGGATCCACTGGATCCCTTGGAACCACACCAGTTCCACCATTCCAGTCCGGTCCTGCAACTGGGCCACCAACCGTCTCTTGGCGCCTTCACCGGTCAGTTTGATATCCGAAAGGCGCCCCCGCAATTGCACATAAGGGTATTCTTCGGTGATTTCGCCGAT
>JAYUVL010000552.1:0-7796 GCA_043754075.1 Cytophagales bacterium
GTCAAGGTCAACCCCGAGACGACGGGCGGGGTTTCTTTCACTGGCTCGTCATCCATTCCAAACGAAAGTTTGGAGATGGAGAAGGGCTTACTTTCCATCTCGGCAATCCCCGCCGAAAAGTTGAGCGGGTCCTCATCGGCCACCAACCAAAACTGGGCAGACTGAACGGGCAGCGTTTGGGAAAGCCCATGGAACACCGGGCCCACATCTTCGAGCGGGATGCTGTTGGCCGCTTTTACCGCGTTGAGCAGGGTATCGCGGCGCAGGTAGTTGCCCATTGCCTCGACCGACTGCAAGATGTGATCATAGACTGGACGATGGATCGCAAAATATTTGCCCACTGGCTTTAGTTGCGAGCCCACCTCGATGGCGTCGCCCAGGTTGCCCCACTCTTGCAAGAAGAAATCAATGGGTGACAAGGCCAGCAATACCGTATCTTGTACCGCCGCCACCAATATCGGCTCAAACACGGCCCGATCAATGCTGATATTGCGCGAGAGGGCATTCATTAGAGCGGTGAGGGCTTGGGCCACTTCGGGTTCGGCGTAATTGAAAAAGGGACTTTTCAGTTTTTTGGTTTCTTCCTGCCACTGAAAAAATATTTTCTTGACCGCAAACAAATTTACTTGGCGGCTTGGCGACACTTCCACCACTTGTTTGCCATTAATGGTGCGGTGTTGGGCATAAAATGAGTCACAAACAGTTTTGGCAAACTGCCTGGCATATCGGTTTACCTCGGCGGTGTTCAGCTTTTGTTTCATGCTAGGCTTGATTTGGGGCTTGCGCAAAGCTAGGGGAAGGCTTTGTCATGTCTAGTTTTGGTTTAGTTTGTAAAATTAGGCTTTCTCAAAAATATATTGGCTTTTTCCTGAAAATACCTGCTTTATTTTGGACGTTTGAACTATCCCTCTTAATTTTAGCCTTTCAAACAATCAACTCGCAACCGCAATCTTTTTGTAATCATGGCAGAAGAAATTGAAATTGATGGCCACAAGTACTCGGTGGAAGCAGAGGCTTTCCCCCTAACGCTGACCAAACCATTTATGCAAGGCGACAATTCTTTGTTGGTACAAAAATACCTCAACCAAGTCTATAACGCTGGACTGCGGGAGCACGGCATCTTTGGCCACGCAACTTCAGATGCGGTCAAAAAGCACATGGAACTGGATGAAGTGACCGAAGACCGGTTTGTGTTCATCCAAAACTACAATTTTAAGGACTAGAGCAGCCTTGCACCCATTGCCCAAACCACCCTGGTGCTGCCCGTGGCAACCAGCGGTGGTTTTTTTGTGCCGGACCAGTATTTCAGAGCCACCCAACTTTTTTTGCCATGCAACCCAACCCGCTTCTGGTGGTCAAAATTGGCGGCAACGTCATTGACGACCCCATTTTATTGGCCCAATTTCTCGATAGCTTTGCGGCTTTGCCCGCGCCCAAGGTGCTCGTCCACGGGGGGGGCAAACTGGCCACCAAACTGGCCCAACAGTTGGGGCTGACCGTTCAGATGCACCAAGGCCGCCGCCTGACCGACCAGCCGATGCTGGACGTGGCCGTGATGGTGTATGCCGGGCTGGTCAACAAGAACTTGGTGGCCGGCCTCCAAGCCCGCCAATGCCCGGCGCTGGGGCTCACCGGGGCCGACCTGGATCTGATCCGTTCCGTGCGCCGCCCCGTGCGCGACGGGGTGGACTACGGCTTGGTGGGAGATGTGCAGGCGGTAAATGCCCCTGTCCTGTCCGATTTACTGGGCAAAGGGTTTGTGCCCATCTTGGCCCCCCTCACCCATGATGGGGCGGGCCAGCTCCTCAATACCAATGCCGATACCATCGCCTCCGAAATAGCGGTGGCCATGGCCAGCCACTACGCGACTTCCCTACTGTTCTGTTTTGAAAAAAAGGGGGTGCTGACCGATGCCACGGACGACGACTCGGTGCTGGCCCACCTCAATCCCCGCGACTATGCCCTCTATTTGGCTGATGGCACCATCTCGGGCGGAATGATCCCCAAGCTGGACAATGCCTTCGCCGCCATTGGCCGGGGCGTGCGCGAGGTATTCATTTTCCATGCCCTGGCCATGCCCCTGTTTGGAAAAGCCGGATTTATCGGCACCCAAATCACGGGCTAAAATTAATAGGTACTAATTTTGCTGATAAAAAGTTGACCAAGTTTGAAACTGCAACTTTTTTGACATGAATACATTGCGTGCCCTACCCATCTTAGTCTTGTTGGCCACTTTTGCCCATTTGGCCCAGGCCCAGTTCACTATCAATGTGGCCGGGGCGGCCATCCGGCACCTTGGCCCGTTGCCCCGGGGCGAATACCCGATCAATAACCCCCAGGAATTTCCGACCTTGGTGGGCATCAAAATTGGCGGCTCCTTTGGGTTCCCCTACGAAGCCACCAAAAACAGCATCAACCTGAATTTCGGCTACTATTTTCCCACCAGTTCGGTTGATGTCAATTATGGGGGAGTGACCATGAAACCCCAGACCATGGAACTGGAACTGAACTACCACCGCTTTTTTGTGGGGATTTACAATTACGACGAATTCAAGTTCTATGGCATTTTGGGGGTTACCGGCGTGCTGATGGACCAGCGCTACGACGTGCCCGATGTCAATTTGATCAGTGCGGGCGAGGTTAAATATTTCCGCAACTCGATTGTGCAAATGGGCCATTACAATGTGGGTTTGGGCGTGGAAGTGCCCACACCAATGGGAGCCATGTTGTTTTTGGAGGCCAAGGCTGCCATCCACGCCAATGTGTTCTACCGCCATACCACCGTGTGGGCATCGAGCCTCAACTATTTTGGCAGTGCCACCTTCGGCCTGCGCATTCCCATTTCGGGCCGTGAGCGGGGGAAACATTCCCGCTAGCCCAAGCGATGCTGGCTCTTTTTCCAAAAGAATGTCGGGCGGCCCAAGCTGCCCGACATTCTTTTTTATACCTTTGTTAGGCATTGGCCAATCCATTTGGCAGTTTTTATCCATCTCAATAATCCCAATACCATGAAACAAAAAGTTGTCCTCGCGTTCAGCGGCGGATTGGACACTTCCTACTGTGCCAAATATTTGGACGAAGAATGTGGCCTAGAGGTCTATTCGGCCATTGTGCAAACGGGCGGATTCTCGCCCTCCGAACTGCAACGGATCGAGCAAAAAGCGTACAGTCTGGGCGTGGTCAAGCACGTGGTGCTGGATGATACCCACGCCTATTACCAACAGTGCATTCGGTACATGATCTACGGCAATGTACTGCGCAATAATACTTACCCGCTGTCGGTGAGCGCCGAGCGGGTATTTCAGGCATTGGCCATTGTGCGCTATGCCAAAGAAATCGGGGCCGATTTTATTGCCCACGGCAGCACCGGGGCCGGCAACGACCAAGTGCGATTTGATCTGGTGTTCCAGATTGCGGCCCCGCACATGGGCATCATTACGCCGATCCGCGATCAGCGGCTCTCCCGCGAGGCCGAGATCGAGTACCTCCGGGCACGCGGGGTGGAAGGCGACTGGACCAAGGCCCAATATTCGATTAACCAAGGCATTTGGGGAACCAGCGTGGGCGGCAAGGAAACCCTGACTTCGCACCTGCCCCTGCCCGAAGCAGCGTTCCCGAGCCAGCTCACCGCCACCGAACCCCGGGAAATTGAACTCACTTTTGCCAACGGGGAAGTGGTAGCCCTCGATGGCGACGGCACTGGCGGCCCCGTGGGCGTGATCCAGCGGCTGATCGAGCTGGCCTCGGCCTACGCCATTGGCCGCGACATCCACGTGGGTGACACCATTATTGGCATCAAGGGCCGCGTGGGGTTTGAAGCTCCCGCGTCACTCATCGTCATCAAGGGCCACCACGCGCTCGAGAAGCACGTGCTCACCAAATGGCAAACCTATTGGAAGGAACAACTGGGCAACTGGTACGGAATGTTGCTCCACGAAGGGCAATACCTCGATCCAGTCATGCGCAACATTGAGGCTTTTTTGACCGATACCCAAGAAAACGTGAGCGGCACGGTGCGCGTCCGGCTGGCCCCGTACCAGTTCCAAATACTGGGCATCCAATCGCCCCATGACCTGATGGCCAGCAAATTTGGCAGTTATGGCGAGATGAACAATGCGTGGACCGGCGATGATGTGAAAGGGTTTACCAAAATTATCAGCAATCAATTAAAAATATACTACCAAGTGAACGATAAAACGGAGCTTTAGTCGCCCGCTAACAAGATGCCAGTTATCTATTCCAATTCCTTGGCCCTCCGCACTGAGGGCCAAGGAAACAAAACTGTAGTCCTGATCCACGGGTTTTGCGAAGACCACCGCATTTGGGACGGCTTTGCGGCCCCGCTGGCCAGTCGGTACCGGGTGGTGATGCCCGATCTGCCGGGCTTCGGCCAGTCGCCGCTGCCCAGCGGCTTGGCGGTTAGCTTGGAGGGGATGGCCCAAGCTGTCCATGCCGCCCTGCAATCACTGGGCATCGGGCGGTTCATCATCATCGGCCACTCAATGGGGGGATATGTGGCCCTGGCCTACGCCCAGCAATACCCTGAAGCACTGGCCGGGCTGGGGCTGTTCCATTCCTCGGCCCTCCCCGACACAGCCGAACGCCAGCAAATACGCACCCGGGTAATGGCCGAGGTGCGGGCCAACGGGGTGGCCGACTATGTCCAAAACCTGGTGCCGGGCCTGTTTGCCAGTGACCACCGAGTAGCCCACCAACCAGTGATCGACGAACTGGTGGCCCGCGCCAGCCAGCTATCGCCCGAGGCAGTGGCCCAAGCCGCCGCTGCCATGCGCGACCGCCCCGACCGCCAAGCCGTCCTACAAGATCTCTTGGTGCCAGTGCTGTGGGTAGTGGGCAAGGCTGATCCGGTCATTCCGTTGGCGGCGAGCCTGGCCCAACTGGCCCTGGCCCCCGACAGCACTGCCCACCTGCTGGCCGTTGGCCACATGGGGATGCTCGAGGCCCCAGCCCGGACTTTGGCCGCCATTGAAACATTTTGCCAATCGGTTTACGATTGAAAGGGGCGGGTGCTTCCCCACTTTGGGCCATTCAAAAATTCAATCCCGATTTTTCAATCTAATAATTTGGGAGACTTTTGTGCCTCGCCCAAGCGAGGAAATTTGCTAATGGAAAGGTAGTTTATCAGGCTGTGGTCAGGAACACAAAAGAACGGTTTTGGCTCTCCCTCTTTTTTTCAAGCAAAACGGGTGGCGAAATGATGGCCCGGGATAGTACGCCCATTCTCGTTTGCGCCTTGCCCTTGGGTAAATTTCCTCAAAAACGCATCCGATACGCTGGGTTGGGAAAAAGCCAATTGCCTGCGCACCAGCCATTTAGCCATCATGGGACAATCAAAAACCCCCAAGGAATTTGCTCCTTGGGGGTTTGGCCGGGAAATCCAGTGGCCTACTCCAACCAGATTTTTTGCGAGAAACTCCCCGCTTGGCTCACTACCTTGAGTACATACACTCCCGAAATGGCCACTTTGGCGGGCAGCACCACTTTGGCCCCAGGTTGGATGTTGGTGTATTCAATAACGGTGTTGCCCTTGAGGTCGGTCAAATAGGCTTGGGCCATTTGGGCGATGCCTTGGGCAAATTGCAAGTAAACGTCACTGCCGTAAGCATAGATATTCACTTTGGCGGCGGCGGTTGACCCACCTACCACTTCGTTGCCTTTGCGGAGAAAGAAGCGGCCTTGGTGATCGCCGGCTTGGAGGCTGAGGGTGTGCTTGCGGCCCGGTTGCAAGAAATACCATTCTTTGGCTTGCCGATCCTCCAAGAAAAGCCCTTGCGCCACTTGGTCTTTCAGTTCATCATCCGCTTGGATGGTGTAGTCACCCGCTTGGGCCACTTGCAGGCGCAGGGGCAGTTCGAAGGCACCCTCCAATTGGCTCTTGGGCAGGGCAGTGTTGGCGAAGCGATCATTGTTGTGCAGGGCCGACAAGCTCATTTGCGCATTGCCATCCATCTTTTTACCATCGTAGAGCCGGTCGATCCCCGTAGTGAAGTCGTCGTGGAACCCGACAATGATTTGATCCTTCAACCCGTCACCGCGCTCCACTTGCAGGCGCATCCGCTCGGGGGCCGTCTCTTCGGTCCGGAAAAACTGGGGCGCTCCACTGGTACGGTGGGCATTGCGGAACAACACATTGCTGCTGGCCAATGGATCGGTGCGCCGAACGAAGAATCCTTGTGCGGTGGCAATCTGCGGCACATCGCTCAACAGATTGAGGGTGACATAGTTGCCCTTGCCTTGACCTTGCGCATTGTCCTGCCAGAGCCACGCGGTGCCGTCCAGTTGGGGATTGGAACCGAAGAAAGCGCGCAGACCAACCGGTGAAGGGTACGGATTGCCCACCAAGTTAAACCCGTTGCTATTGGTCAGAGTAACGGCCGCGTTGGTAATGTTGCCGTTGTTGGGGGCACCGGTGAAAGTGACGGCGCCCGCCTGCACCGCAGTGTAGCCTTGGCCCGGCACCATGTTGCCGGTGGCAGTCTGCCACACCGCAGCCGGTTCGTTGTACAGCAAGCGCCAATCGTTATTGTTTGAGGGCAGATTAGCCAGTGCGAAATTGGCCACCGGGGCTGACCAAAAGTTATAGGCAATGGCACTGTGGCCCGACTTGCGCAGGCGAAAAATACCCGGCGAGGCGAGATCCACCGTGCTGCCCTCGGCTTGGACAAAGGCCCCGAGGTTCATCACTTCCACTTCGCCGACGTAACGGAACACGCCATTAACTGTTACGCTTTGGTAATCGGCAATCGTCAATTTGCTCCCGGTATTGACCGTTAGGTTTTTGGCTTCAAAAGTGCCCGCCCCGTTTTGGTTGTTGGGATAGTGGCCCGCAATGACCGCATCGGTATAAATCGAGGGCTGGCCCGGCGCCCATGCAGTACCGTTCCATGTCACCACTGGTTGGATAGCGGTGCTGAACGTCCAAGTGTTTGTCCCGGTATAGGCATTGGGAGGGACTCCATAGTCAATGAAAGCACCCGCTGGAATCGTGACTGTGTAGTTTTGGTTGACCAACAAGTCTTGGGAAAGCTGAAAGGAGACGGTATTGCCGTTGATTTCCATCGCGGGGTTAGTTCCCGGCCCTACGCGTAGCGGGACGACCATCGAGCCGCTGCTGTACGACAAAACCACATTGCCGGCATTGCCCAAGCGGATGTTTTCGTTGAATTCAATGGTCAGTTTCAATTTATTGGTCGGCACATTGACCGTGCCATTGACCGGGCTCAATTTGACCACCAGCGGAGCGGTGATATCCTGCGTATTGAAAATATCGGTCGCCCCGGGATAGTAGCAGTCAAATTCGCGGTAGCCATATTGGTAAGTGCCGCCCCCATTGGTGGCAAAAACGGCGGTGTTGCTGCCATCAGGCCAAACCATATTGGGAATAATGGGGGTGAATCGCTTGCCCTCATTGCTCACTGGACCGCTCCACAGCTCGGCATTGCGGCCCGGGATCGCCGTGCCGAACAAGCCCTGGCGGCTCTCGATGCCCATGGTCATGGGGCGGTCATACGTGTCGATCTGGGTGGTGTGGATCTCAACCAAGTTGCTGCCTTCGTGCAATATGATCTGTGCCTGCACTTGTTTGCCCTGATCGGCGGCTTGTTGCATCCCTTCGTAGGCCACCACAAATTTGCGGTTGGGGGCCGTACCCACCAGTTTGTATTTGACAGTTCCACCGGTCATATCTGACCAAGCACAAGCGATGTAATTGTTGACCAATACCGTGCTGGGGATGGGCCGCAGCATGGAGGGAATATTGTCAATGTAAGTCAGAT
>JAYUVL010000553.1:0-6232 GCA_043754075.1 Cytophagales bacterium
TACCTGGCCAACTGCGTGGCCTGCCACGGCAAACTGGGTGAGGGTGGCGTGGGTCCCAACTTGACCGATGAATATTGGCTGCATGGTGGCAAATTTGAAAATCTGTTCCACATTGTCCGGGAGGGCGTGGCCGCCAAGGGCATGATTCCGTGGAAAGGCAAGCTCAGCGACCAGAGCATCTTGGAAGTGAGTACTTACATCCAGACGTTGGCAGGCACCCAGCCCGCCAACGGCAAGCCGCCTCAAGGCGAAAAACAAATGAATTGATTGTACCAGTTGTCCCGGACAGGTTGATACACCGACACCATTTTGTGTTTATATTTACAAAACGCTCACCGATCACTCGGCCTCTTTTGGGGACCGAGTGATTTTGCGAATACCCATTCGTTCCAAAAAATGGCCCCGCTGGTAAAGCCACAAGCGTATCGTCTTGCCGGGCTTGCCAGTGGGGCCATCAATCAGTTCACGATCAACTAAGGCAACCGGGGAAACTGGTTAAAATCGGGTTTGCGTTTTTCCAAGAAAGCATTTTTGCCCTCCTTGGCTTCATCGCTCAGGTAATAGAGCAGGGTAGCGTTGCCGGCCAGTTCTTGGATGCCCGCTTGTCCGTCCAACTCAGCGTTGAAGGCTGATTTGAGCATCCGCAGGGCAATGGGTGATTTTTCCAGCATTTTTTCGCACCACTTGATCGTTGTTGCTTCCAATTGATCCAGCGGCACCACCTTGTTCACCAGTCCCATTTCCAGGGCTTCTTGGGCATCGTACTGGTCGCAGAGAAACCAGATTTCGCGGGCTTTCTTCTGGCCCACTATCCGGGCCAAGTATGAAGCCCCGAAGCCGCCGTCAAAACTGCCCACCTTGGGGCCCGTTTGGCCAAACCGGGCGTTGTCGGCAGCAATGGTCAGATCGCAGACCACATGCAGCACATGGCCGCCCCCGATGGCCCAGCCCGCCACCATCGCCACGACCGGCTTGGGGATGGAGCGGATCATTTTTTGCAAGTCCAGCACGTTGAGCCGGGGCACGCCCCCATCGCCCACGTAGCCCCCATGGCCGCGCACGCTCTGATCCCCACCGCTGCAAAAAGCCTTGCCACCTTCGCCGGTGAGGATGATAACCCCCACACGCTCGTCGAACCGGCAATGGTGGACGGCGTCGATCATCTCATCGACGGTCAGCGGGGTGAACGCGTTGTGGACTTGGGGCCGGTTGATGCTGATCTTGGCAATTCCGGCATGGTAGGTAAACAATATTTCTTGGTATTCCTTGATGGTTTCCCATTTAACTTCGCTCATGATTTTCTTTGGTTTCGGCTGCACAAAAATACGCCAAGATTGAGAATTGGTGTATTTTTACCAAAAGCATCAGCGCAGGGCTGAGTGCCGGTTTTGACCTGTTACCAATATGAAAACGACAACTGTACTGCTGGTTTCCGCCATTGGGCTGGCCGGATGGGTGGCCTGTGCGCCGCCACAAAAGCGCGAAGAGGCCTTTGCCCCCAAGTTCAAGCTCCTGCCCGCCGACAAGATTACCTTCAATTCCTTTGTGGATTGCAACATGGCCGAGGCCTGGATCGGGGACACCTTTCGGATTTTTCCGGGGAAATATGGCGAAGATCCACTCTGGGGAGACAGCAAAAACCTCAAATTTGCCAACGGCAAAAATGCCGAAGAAGCTTTCCGGCAAGATAAATCGGGCTTTTTTGATCCCCGGATGCCCCCCAATGTGCCCCCCGGCCAAGTGGGGCTGCATGGGGCGGTCTGGTTTGAGACCGTTTACCAAGCGGCCAAGGACCCTACGGGCAAAACGCTCTATGCCGTTTACCACAACGAAAACTACCCTTCCACTTACCCGTTCGACTCTCTGAACGGCCAGGGCTACCGCAACGAAAAATGGCCGCAGGGCTTGCAAGGCCCCACCAGTCCCGCCGCCGTGTGCCGGATCGGGATCATGAAATCGACCGACGGGGGCCGGAGTTGGGAGAACAAGGGCATCTTTATTGAGGATCTAGATCCGCGCTTGATCCTCAAGCCCCACAACACTTCCAATACTTTTGCCGGAGGGGTGGGCGATCCGTCGGCCGTGGCCAGTGGCGATTATCTTTACCTGTTCTACGGGGAGTATGGCTTCCCCGGTGTATATAACGAAGCCACTTATGACCGCACCACCGAATGGGCCGGCCAGTGCATCAGCGTGGCCCGCATCGCCCTGAGCGATTTGGATGCGCCCCAGGGCAAAGCCCAGCGCTGGGACGGGACGCGCTTCGCGGCCCCCTTCAACGGAGTGGGCAAGCCCATTGCCGCCTTGCAGATCCCTCAGAACGAAGGCGGTGGCGCGGCCTCTTCGCCCACGGGCGGCTTCCACTGGGGCCCCTCGGTGAGCTGGAACACCTACCTCAACTGCTGGGTGATGCTCATGGGCAAAGTGACCGGGCCGTCGTGGTTGGGCAGTCAAGTGTTTATCTCATTCAACAAAAACCCCAATTTTGACCAACCTGACCACACCCAGGCATGGACCAAGCCCCAGTTGCTGTTCGACAAACCCGGCTATATCCTGTGGTATCCCTCGCTCCAGCCTTTGAACACGCCCGAGGACGTGGCGGCCAAATACACCTGTCTGCGCCTGGGCCAGCGAGTCCGGTTCTTTGTCAAACGGATCAAGCCCGGCGACGACGAGTATGCCTCCGAGCATTTCATCGAGTTTGAGCGGTAGTGCGGTTGCCAGCCAGCAACGGCCGTTTTCCCCGTTGCTGGCCCTAGTTTGCCCGCCCACGTATTTCCCCGTGTTGGCCACAAACCCCCGTGCATTGGCCACAATTGCTTTTCTCTTTGCGCGGGCAGGCGTTGCTTTGGGGCAATGTTACATCCAATCCCCAACTGTATGCGCAGCTTCATTTTCACCATCGTGGCCCTAGTGGCCCTGGCCCGTCCGGGGGCCGCCCAAATCGTGGAGAAAGACTCCATTGTGGATTTTGAACAAAGTCTAATTAGCGAAACCTCCCTATTTATCTCCAGTTTTGGGCTCAATTTTGCCGATAACTTGCAGCAGTTGCTGTCCAGCAATGGTTTCTCGGGGGCCCCAACTGCCTTCCGCCAAACGGCCAATTTTGGCCTCTACTACCGTTGGGCGAAGGTAAAATTAGGCTTCTCTCTTGGCTTTGATCTTCCATCTAGCCTGAATGACAACAACTTGCGGCTTCGCACCCAACGATACAATGGCCTGTTCCGGTTGGGCTATGGCGTGTTCAATACCCGCAACCGCCGTTTCTTTGCCAATGTGGGGCTGGGGGCCATGGGCTGGGAAGCCTACCTGTTTAGCGCTGGCCCGGCCACGGCTGCTACCAATTGGGCCAATTTGCGCCCCACTAGTTTGCCCCGGCTGCCCAGCGTCTTTCTCACCAACACCCAACCAGTGATCGACGTGAGTTTTGAGGTATTGCTGCGCGAACACAAGCACCGTGAGGCCCGGCTCAACTACAGAGTGGGCTACATGGTGGGCCTCAAGCCCCAAGCTTGGCAAGCGGAAGGCCTAATTTTGCCCGATGCCCCCACCGACCGCTTCCACCGGTTTTACATTGACATCAACTTTGCTTTTGTGCGTAGCTATCGCCCCCGTTGACCGCTGGTGAACATGAAATGGATCTTGACAATGGCCTGCTGGCTGGCCTTGGGCAGCCACGGCGGTATCCTGATGGTTGGGGAAACGAAAGCGCAACTGGTTTTTTTCCGCGAGAAAGAGTTTTTGGGGGGATCCTTCCCCCTCAAAATAAATGGGGTATTGGTGACGAATTGGGCCCCGGGCCGCTATTTTCGCGTAACCATCCCCCCGGGCAAGCTGCACCTCAGTACGTTGGGCACTCGTGTAGCCGGGGCGGAAATCCAGGGGCACCAAGTGCTGGATCTGGAAGTGCAGGCCGGGCAAACCTATTACATCAAAGCGTTCCAAATCGTGGATATTTACACCAGTGAACTGCACCTCAAACCAGTAAGCGAGGCCAAAGCCAAGGCCGAAATGCGCAACCTTAAACCCGATAACCATGCGAAAACCAATTTATAACTGGTCAGTGGCCGGGGGGACGGCGCTATTGGCCATCGCTTTCTTGGGACGACAATATTACTTGGCCCTTGAGTCGCAAAGCGAGGAAGCCGTGACGGCCGGAGCTTTTGCCCGCTACCTTTTGGGGTTTTTGCTCTATGTGGCCGGGGGCTGGGGAGTGGCCCATCTGCACTATTGGGCAGTTTACCAAACGTTCCGGGCCGGGCCCCAGTTCTGGCAGCCGTGGTATTGGGCGTGGCTCAGTGGGCTTACCTGCTGCGTGTTTTTGGCCCTGCACCTGGCCTTTGGGGGCGAGCCCAGTTTTGCCGACAAGGAAGTGGTACTGGCCGTGGCCATCGTGACCGGGCTGGTGGCCTATACCTACCTGGCCGATGCCATCCGGGCGCGGCGCCAAGCGGAGCAGTTGCTCCGGCAGCACAGCCAAGCCGAGCTAGACGCGCTCAAAGCCCAGTTGAACCCCCATTTTTTGTTCAATGCGCTCAACACTATTTACAACCGAGCCGCCCACGACCAAAACGAGGTGGTGGCCGACCTCATCCAGCAACTGGCCGGGATGCTCCGGTTCACCCTCCAAGAAGCCCAGCAACCGACCATTGGCCTGGAAAAGGAAATCGGGTTTTTGCAACAATACTTGGCGCTCCAGCGCGCCCGCCTGCCTGTGCGCGAGGGCCTGAGGGTGAGTGTGCAGCTCGACTGGGACGAACTGCCGGCTCAGATCGCCCCGCTGCTACTGCTGCCCTTGGTTGAGAATGCGTTCCAGTACGGCATCAGTCTAGCCGAAAACTGCTGGATCACGATCGATTTACAAGTCGAAAATCAACAGCTTGCGCTGCGGATCGGCAACAGCATTGCCTCCCAAGCCCACGCACGCAAGGGCACGGGCCAGGGGTTAGTCAATGTGCGCCGCCGCCTGGCCCTGCTCTACCCGTACCGCCACCAGTTGGCGGTAAACTGTTCACCTACTCACTATGAAATAAATTTGGCCGTTGACTTATCCAACCCCCGAAGCAAAATTGGTTTGACACGGCCAACCGCTTAAAAACTTAAAAATCCCATCTGCGAAGCAAAGAGATTCCAATACCCTTTTAACCTTACCAAATATGTTGAGTGCCATAGCTATTGACGATGAACCCGCCGCACTGGAAGTACTGGCCCGCCACGCCGCCAAAGTGCCGTTTTTGACCCTGCGGAAAACTTTTTTGGACCCTACCGAAGCCTTGGCCTATGTGCAGCGCGAACTGGTAGAGGTGGTGTTTCTCGATGTGCAAATGCCCGATGTGGCTGGTACTGAGCTGGCGAAGCTACTGCCGGGCCGAACGGTGATATTCACTACCGCCCACCCGCAATATGCCGTGGCGGGATTTGACCTCCAAGTACTTGATTTCCTGCTCAAACCGATTGAATTTGGCCGCTTTTTGCAAGCTTGCAACCGCGCTTATCAGCTTTCGGCCCATCGCCGGGGCGAAGCCCGGAGCATTTTTGTGAAGGACAGCTATGACTGGGTACGGGTGCAGCTCGATGAGGTGCTCTACCTCCAGTCCGACACCAACCTGCTTTTTATCTACGAGCGGGCACGGCGTGTCACTACCCGTATGACCATCGGCGAGATGCTGGCCCTGCTCCCACCCGACCAGTTTTTGCGCACCCACAAATCCTATCTGGTGGCAGTCCGAGCGGTGCAAAAGGTGGAGCGCCACCAGCTCACCGTGGGCGGTGTGCTCATCCCGCTGGCCACTTCCTACCGTGACGCCGTAATGGCCCGGCTGCTTGGCTAAAAATCGGCAAAAGGATGACGGAATACGATCAACTGCGCAAAAACAGCCTTTCATCCGGTGGTCCGATTCTTCCCAAATGGCGGGTAGGGGCTTGCTTTCGCCAAAAAAAAGAACCACTTCGCAAGAAGTGGTTCTTTTTCAACTAATAAGTTGACCAAACCCTAGTAACCCGTATTTTGGGTTACGTTCGGATTGGCAATCAACTCGTTGGTGGGGATGGGCCAAGTCCAGCGTGGGCTGGAAGCAGCCAAGTTGCAAGCCGTGGCAGGCGGGCGGCAGCCTTGACGTTCAATGGTGCGCGTGGTGCGCTTGAGGTCAAACCAGCGGTGGCCTTCCATAAACAGCTCCCGGCGGCGCTCATTGGCAATGGCCGTGATCAGGGCCGCGCCGCTCTCGGTGCC
>JAYUVL010000554.1:0-3853 GCA_043754075.1 Cytophagales bacterium
ATCCTCCATTAGCCACATATCGCTTTTACGGTTGCAGGGCAGCGGGATGGTGGGCGAACCAGGGGTGTCGGCCCGGTTGTTCAATGCCTTGGCCTCCAATCAGATCAGTGTCATTTTGATTACCCAAGCCTCTTCGGAACATACCATTTGTTTTGCCGTCAAGCCCGAAGAATCCGGCCCGGCCAAGCAAGTGATCGATAAGGAATTTGCCGCTGAAATCCGCGAAGGGCTCATCGACGAAGTGGTGGTGGAGCAGGAGTTGTCCATCATTGCAATTGTGGGCGAAAATATGCGCAATTCGTCCGGGGTTGCCGGGCGGATGTTCCAAGCAATGGGCAATAACGGGATCAATATTGTGGCCATTGCCCAAGGATCTTCGGAACTCAACATCTCCACGGTGATCAAAAAAGAGGATGAGATCAAAGCCCTCCGCGCCTTGCACCAAGCTTTTTTTCTGTCCGACACCAAGACCATCAATGCGTTCATCGTGGGGGTCGGACTGGTGGGGAGCACCTTGCTCCGCCAGATGAACGAGCAGCGGGAATACCTCAAGCAAGAATATAACCTCGAGTTCAGGGTGGCCGGGATCGCCAATAGCAAAAAGCGCCTTTTCGACCTCAATGGTGGCATCAACCTCGATCACTGGCGCGAAGCCTTGGCCAATAACGGGACTGAGATGAACATACAAGGCTTCATCCAAGAAATGGAACAGCTAAACTTGGCCAATTCGGTGTTTGTGGACAATACAGCCAGCGGCGAAGTATCCCAAGGCTATGAAGAAATCCTGCGCAACAGCATCTCGATTGTCACCCCCAATAAAATCGCGTCCTCGAGCAGTTACAGCCGTTACCTCAATTTGCGCAATACGGCCAAACGCCACGGCGTGTTCATGCTCTATGAAACCAATGTGGGCGCGGCCCTGCCCGTGATCAGCACCCTGCGCGACCTGATCAACAGCGGCGACCGGATCCAGCGCATTGAAGCGGTATTATCGGGCACTTTGTCCTACATCTTCAACACGTTCAACGGTCAGGTGCGGTTTAGCGAAGTGGTGAAAGAGGCGAAGCTCAAAGGCTACACCGAACCCGACCCCCGTGAAGACCTCAGTTGCAGCGATGTGGGCCGCAAAATCTTGATCTTGGCTCGCGAATGTGGCTACGGGATGGAATTTGAGGACATCACCATCAAAGGCTTCTTGCCCGAAAGTTGTTTATTGGCCCCCACGGTAGAAGATTTTTTCACTGAACTGAGCCGGCACGACGATTATTTTGAAAACCTCCGGGCCACCGCCGAGCAGGCCGGGCAGCGGCTCCGCTGCATTGCCAAATTTGAGAGCGGCAAAGCCCAAATTGCCCTTGAGTCAGTTGGTTTCGATCATTCGTTCTATTCCCTTTCGGGCAGCGACAACATCATCGCGTTTACCACCACCCGTTACCCCGAGCGCCCGTTGGTGGTCAAGGGATCGGGCGCGGGGGCAGAAGTGACGGCCGCCGGCGTGTTTGCCGACATGATCCGGATTGCCAATTATTTGCAGGGAGACTAGCCTGCGGTGCTGCCAAACGGGCGGTTCCGGGCCACGGGATCGCCCGTTTGGCAGTTCATTCACCCGCCCCCTGTTGCGCCTCAACCCAATTTCCCGGATCGGTTTCACCTTGCCCACCACTTTTGGGGTTGGCGCTGGGAAACGGCAATCAAGTCGGTTGGCCAAAACCCCGAACCGCGCGCTGGCAATGGCCCTGGTTTCCTTTTTTCGGATTATATTTGTTACCAACGACGAACCACAAGCCCATGAAACTCCGTTGCCTGGTTATTATTTGTTGCTACTGTCTGATGGCCCAAGGGATGCTGGCGCAAGCCGTCAAGCCCCGTACCGATGATTTCATTTACGACTTTGACATCCGCACCCCCCAGATCTACCCCGCCCCGGCCGGTAGTCCCCAGAACATGCTCTTGCCCCCGATCACGGCCTTGGGCAGCGGGCTGCCGCTGATATTGGAATTTGACAAATTGAGTGAACAGATGGAACGGTTTGCCGTGCGGATCATCAACTGCAATGCCGACTGGTCGGTTTCCCAGCTCAATCCCACCGAATATTTGGACAGCTACAATGAGTTTTTTATCACCGACCGCCAGCTTTCGTTCAATACCAAGGTCAATTACGTCCACTACCGCTTTGAAATCCCGCCAGTCAAGGTATCTGGCAACTATTTGATCAAAGTATATGAAGAAGGCTACGAAACCAATGTGAAACTGACCCGCCGCTTCATGGTGTTTGAGAATGGGGCCAGCATTGCCTCCCAGTTTGGCAGCCCCACGGGGGTGGAGGAAGCCCAGCGCAACCAACAGATCCAGTTCAGTGTCAATTACGGTGCTTTCCAGTTGGTCAATCCGATGCAGCAAATCAAGGTGGTGCTGCGCCAAAATTTTCGGTGGGACAATGCCATTGTGGGCTTGCAGCCGACCTTTGTCCGTGATTTTGAACGTACGCTGGACTACCAGCATTTCAATTTGGAGAACAATTTTAAGGGGGGGAGTGAGTTCCGGCTCTTCGATTGTCGCAACTTCCAGGCCCGCAACCTCAATGTGGCCAAGCAAGACATCCGCCCCAAAATCAATGAAATTTTTATCAACCCGGATGAAAGTCGCAATGGCTGGGCCTATAATAAGCCGTTTGAAGACAAGAACGGTCGTTATTTTATCCAGAACGTGCTCGGGCGCGACGGTGGCACCGAGGCAGACTATATGGAGGTGGTGTTCACCCTCAAGTCGCCGGCGGAAGTGCCCGGCACAGTGTACATCACGGGCGGGTTAGCCGACTGGCAGTTGATCGACGAGTATCGGATGAAATACTTTGCCGATCAACAATGCTACCAGACCGTGCTGGTGCTCAAACAAGGGGCCTACGACTACCAATACAGCTACCTTCGGCCCGATGGCAAGCGGGATGATGTGTTTTTTGAGGGAAGCCACGCCCGCACCGGCAACAGTTATGAGATTTTGGTGTATTTGCGGCCAGTGGGCGGCCGCTCCGATCGGTTGATTGGGTACAAATTGTTTTAGCCAAAAATGAGTTGGGTTGGTTCGGTTGAGTGCCCCAGCCAATACGAGTTGATGAACCACATGGCCGGGGAAACGGTTTTCAACGTACACACGAGGTTGGCTTTCATCTAAGGCACCGGCTTAATGGAAAGCCACTCGATAATGCCGACGCACATGTGGAAGTTTTTGGGCGCAAGCTATATGAGAAACGATCAGCCCCAGTTCAACCCCGGAAGACAAAGATATGCTGCGCCATGCCCCAAATAGTCGGGCGGGAAAATTGCTCAAGAGCATCAAGACGGCAACAGAAAAATTGAAAAAAAGTAAGGTGAAGAAAAATAAACGGAAAATGGCGAAGAATGGCTTTTGCTGCCTGTTATTGGGCCCGCTCTTGATGCTGCTGGCCGCCTGCAAAACGCCCTCCCCCGAAATACAAAAGGCCCTGGCCGGGGAGTGGGTTGTATGCAAGGGCCAGTTATCAGGTATGCGTTTCCACTTCGGTCGGGACACGCTGGCGGTCTGGCCGTTTGGGCGTTCCAGCTATCAGGCCTATTCGGACAGTACCATTTTGTTGAACGGGGGTGAAAATGCCTGCAACATTTTAAGACTGTCGGCCGACACGCTGGTCTTGGATTGTTATATGGAAAAAAGGGGATATGACACCCTGTCAAGGGTCAAGAAGGTGCCGGTCGCTGTGCCCCCCCCGTTGAGTTGTTGTCCCGTACCCGATATGCGCATCCCCCGCTCGCGAACCACTAAACTTCCACCGTTGTTGGTGTTAGCGCAGCGCACCAACAACAAAGCCGGTGCTTCC
>JAYUVL010000555.1:0-7381 GCA_043754075.1 Cytophagales bacterium
TGCGCCAAGATCTGGACCTGCATTTCAACTTCCGGGACGATCTGGAGGTGAGCTGGGCGGGGCACCCCAACTGGTTTTTCAAGATCAGCAAGTTCACGCTGCCCTTCCTCAAGAGCAAATATGCCCCGGAAACCCATTTCCTCAGCGAGATGAAAAGCATTCCCGAGGATTTGGAAAATTATGTCCTCAAGCCATTGTTTTCTTTTGCGGGGGCCGGGGTCAAATTTGATGTGACCCGCCAAATGGTTGAGTCAGTCGAGAATCCCGACAATTACATTTTGATGCGCAAAGTGCACTACGCCCCCGAAGTGACTACACTCGATGTGCCCGCCAAAGCCGAAATCCGGTTGCTGCTGGTCAATACTGGTGGCAAACTGGAACTGCTCACCAACTTGGTGCGCTTGAGCAAGGGCAAAATGATGGGCGTTGATTTTAACAAAGGGCTGGACTGGGTAGGTGGTAGCATCGCTTTTTTTGAAAAGGGATGAACCGGCGAGTTGATTTTTCTGGTAGTGCCGGAAACCGCACTACCAGAAAAGTTAATTTTCCATCAAATAGGCCTTGATAAAATCATCCAGATCGCCGTCCAGTACTGCTTGAACGCTGGAAGTTTCGGTATCGGTACGTAGATCCTTCACCAGTTTGTAGGGATGCAGCACATAGTTGCGAATCTGGGAACCGAACTCAATCCGCTTTTTGGTGCTTTCAACCACCGCTTTGGCGTCGTTGCGTTTTTGGATTTCCAACTGATACAAGCGTGATTTGAGCATTTTGAGGGCTTTGTCCTTGTTCTGGGCTTGGGAGCGCTCCTGCTGGCACTCAATCACAATCCCCGTTGGGCCATGGTGGAGGCGCACCGCCGTCTCTACTTTATTGACATTTTGCCCACCTTTTCCCCCAGCGCGGTAGGTATCCCAAGAAACATCGGCCAAGTTGATCTCAATATTGATGGAATCGTCAATAATTGGATAAGCAAACATCGAAGCAAATGAGGTGTGCCGCCGGGCATTGGAATCAAAGGGCGAAATGCGGACCAGGCGGTGAACCCCGATCTCCGCTTTGAGATAGCCATAGGCAAACGGGCCATCGATCTCGATCGTGGCCGATTTGATGCCAGCTCCATCCCCCGGTTGATAGTCTATTTCTTTGACCGAGTATTTGTGCTTTTCGCCCCACATGATGTACATGCGCATGAGCATTTCGGCCCAGTCTTGGCTCTCGGTGCCGCCCGCCCCCGGGGTGATCTGGATAATGGCCCCCAGTTCGTCCTCTTCTTGGCTTAGCATCTTCTTGAGCTCCAAATCGGAAACTACCTTTTCGGCTTTTTTATATTCGGCCAACAATTCTTTTTCGTCGATTTCGTCGGCCTGAAAAAACTCGAACACTACTTCCAAGTCTTCCACCGCTTTTAGGGCCAACTCAAAATCGACCACCCATACCTTGCGTGAGCGGATTTGGCGCATGATTTCCTCTGCGCCCTTGGGGTCATCCCAGAAATCCGGGGCTGCCGATTTGGTCTCTACCTCGGTGATTTCGGCCACTTTGCCGTCATAGTCAAAGATACCTCCTCAAAGCCTCAACACGGGCTATCAAGTCGTTCAATTGCGAGCTTGTCATGGAATGGGGTTAATAAATCAGCCAAAAATATCGGTTATTTGTTTAGGGGTGCAAAGGTAGGCAAAGCCTGGCTATGATCACCGCAAATGACGCTCAACTTGAACCGTATTGCCCGCTTGACCCAATTGGCCGTGCATTTTCCGCTCGGCAGGGCCAAGAATTGTGGACGGGGACCCGGTCTCAGGTGAGGTGCTCGCCATTTTCGGTTGCCGGATGGAAGGGGGCCACTGACTGCGCAAGGACAGAAGGCGCCATCGGGGAAAATTTGACACTGCTTATGTTTTGCATTTAATTAAGAGTTTGAATTGTACCAGATTACAGGCTCATGGTTTTTTGCGGTACCCTCCCATCTAGGGGCACCAACCGTTGGGCGCAATGTCCACATCGCTGTAAAGCGATAAAACTGACGGATTGCCGGGGCGTTGTTGCACCCTTTGTACGAGTTAACGGGCAAGCCAAGGCTGCGGGCTCGCGTTGGCCCATTTTGATCGGGGCCACCTTTTCCCCAATCCTCTCTGGCTCGCATACGGCCTGATCTTAGCACTTAAACTCGATGAGAATGGCACAACGATAGTGACAAACTGCCAAAAACAGCCTATACTTGTAAGTCAAGCACCTCCAATCAGCATTACACCCTTGAAAACTCCCTTTTTTTGGCTGTGGAACATGGCCTGGCGCGATAGCCGCCGCAGTCGTTCCCGTCTGTTATTGTTCACATCGTCCATCACCCTGGGCATTGCCGCGTTAGTGGCCATCAATTCGTTCAATGCCAACCTCCGTAGCGATGTGGATCGGAAGGAGAAAGAACTGCTGGGGGCTGATTTGGTCATCTCGGCCAACCAACCCATCAACGATACCCTGCAAGCGTGGTTTGATTCGTTGGGGGGCCAGCAGGCGCGGGAGGCTTCCTTCGCTTCCATGATCCAGTTTCCCAAAGATGGCGGCACCCGCTTGGTTCAGATCCGGGCCTTGGGCGGGGCATTCCCGTTTTATGGCGAGATCGAGACCCAGCCGGTGGGCGCGGGGCGCACGTTTCAGCAAGGCCGGCGGGCATTGGTGGACAATACGCTACTGATCCAATTTGCGGCCCAGCCGGGCGATTCGGTGCGGGTGGGCAGCTTAAGCTTCGGCATCGAGGGCCAAGTGACCAAAGTGCCAGGGCAATCGGGCATTGCCGCCACCGTTGCCCCGCCGGTCTATATCCCATTTGACCAATTGGCCCAAACGGGACTGGTGCAGCGGGGCAGTCGAATCAGCTACCGCTTCTATTTCAAATTTCCACCCTTGATGGATGTGGAAAAACTGATCAAGCAAATTGAGCCCCGCCTTGATCAAAATGGCCTCAACTACGAAACCGTCGCCACCCGAAAGCGCAACATTGGGCGGGTATCGGACAACCTGAACCAATTCCTCAACTTGGTCGCTTTTGTTGCGCTGTTGCTCGGGTGTGTGGGCGTGGCTAGCGCGGTGCATGTATATGTGAAGGAAAAAATCCCCTCAGTGGCCATCATGCGCTGCCTAGGGGCCACGGGTGGACAAGCTTTCCAGATCTACTTGTTCCAAATCATGGCAATGGGCCTGCTCGGCTCGGTGTTGGGAGCGGTATTGGGGGCTTTTGTCCAAACGCTACTGCCCGTGATTTTCAAGGAGTTTTTGCCCGTGGAAGTGACCGCCGCCATTTCTTGGTGGGCCATTGGCCAAGGCGTGCTCATGGGCTTGGCCGTTTCCATCCTGTTTGCGCTCGTCCCCTTGCTCAGCGTGCGCAATGTGTCCCCTTTGCGGACGCTGCGCTCTTCGTTTGAAGCCGACATCACTGGGCGCGATCCGCTCAATTGGCTGGTCAATGGGCTCATCCTCTTGTTTGTCTTTGGGTTTTCTTGGCTCCAGATCCGCAATTTTGCCCAAGCGCTTTATTTTACCCTCGGTCTGCTGATTGCGGTAGCCATCTTGGCTGGGCTGGGCCACTTGGTCATGTGGTCGATCCGCCGTTTTTTCCCCAGTTCGTGGGGGTATCTCTGGCGGCAGAGCTTGGCCAATCTGTACCGCCCCAACAACCAAACGTTGATCCTGATCCTGTCCATTGGTTTGGGTACGGCCTTGATTTCCACTTTGTTGTTTATCCAAAACATGCTGCTGAGCCAAGTACAGTTCGCGGGACGAGACAATCAGCCAAACATGGTATTGTTTGACATCCAAAGTGCCCAGAAGGATCCCATCAGCCGATTGGTGACCCAAAACAACCTGCCGATTTTGCAGCAAGTGCCCGTAGTGACCATGCGCTTGGCGGGCATCAACGGGCGTAGCGCGGCCCAGATTAAAGCCGACACCACCGACACCACCCCCAATTGGGCCTTGGATCGGGAATACCGGGTCACTTACCGCGACTCGCTCATTGATTCCGAAAAAACCATTGGGGGACAATGGCGCGGCGAGATAAAATCAGCTACCGATACCGTTTTTGTGTCTTTGGAGGCACCGTATGCCAAACGCATCGGGGTGAAAGTGGGCGATCGGCTCAAGTTTGATGTACAGGGCCTGCCCATGGAAACCGTGGTGGGCCATTTGCGCGAAGTGGATTTCAACCGAGTACAAACCAACTTCTTGGTACTGTTCCCCAAAGGCGTGCTCGAGCAAGCCCCCCAGTTTCACGTGCTGGTCACGCGGGTGACCAGCAAAGCGGCTTCGGCCCGTTTCCAGCAAGCCCTGGTCAAATCGTATCCCAACGTATCGGTGGTGGATCTGGATCTCATCCTCCAAACCTTGGATGAAGTGCTGGACGAAATTTCTTTTGCCATTCGGTTCATGGCTTTGTTCAGCATCTTGACCGGTATCTTGGTCTTGATCGGCTCGGTGATCATCAGCAAGTACCAGCGAATGCGGGAAAGCGTGTTGTTGCGCACACTGGGGGCCAATCGTCGCCAAGTGTTGATCATCAACGTCTTGGAATATTTTATCTTGGGCAGCTTGGCGTCGCTTTCGGGAGTGCTGCTGGCTTTGGTCGCCAGTTGGGCCTTGGCCTATTTCAGCTTTGAGACCGTATTTGTGCCGGAACTGTTGCCAATCTTTGGCCTGTTTATGGGCATTACCGGGCTGACCATGTTCATTGGCCTGATCAATGCACGAGGAATACTGGATCGTCCGCCGTTGGAAATCTTGCGGAGCGAAGTGTAGAATTATGCTGCATTTGCTGTTTTATTCATTGCCGGTTCAACTACTCTTTTTTCACCTCAAGCGCAACCTCAGTTTATTGGCCGTTTGGGTGGCATTGGCTTTGGTGGTCCTAGGTGTTTGGGGCAAGTCCATTGGCCTGCCCTACCTGTTCCTCGCCCCTGAATACCGGGGCCAAGTGGGGTTTGTGAGCATGTTTCTCACTGGCATCGCCTTGGGCAGCTTCATTATGTCGTTTCACCTCACCAGTTTTGTCCTAGGAATCAACCGCTTCACTTTCTTGGGGCTGCTGCGCTATCCGCTGCTCCGTTTCTGCTTTAACAATAGCTTCATTCCGCTGGTTTTCATTGGGTTATATGTAATCCAATTTGCCCGCTACCAATTGAGCTTTGAACTGGCCACCACAGCCAGCATCGTCGGGAAAATCAGCGGGTTGTTGATCGGACTGGGAGCCATGATTGTGCTGTCCATGATCTATTTCCACTACACCAGTTTGGATCGCTTTCGGCGGGTGATGGATCGGGTCGGTCGGAGGATGCGGCACAACAACCTTAACCGGATCCTCCACTCCCAAAAATTGAAGAACATTGAAGCCGGCCGTTACCCGCTCAAATCGTACCTTGATTTTCCCTTTCGGCTGCGGCGCATCCAATACAGCCAGCCCATTAGCCAAGGTGACTTGTTACAAATTTTTGATCAAAACCAATTCAACGCCATCGCGCTGCAAGCGGTCTTTTTTGGCCTGCTGACGGCCTTGGGCTGGTTTCCCGAAAATGAGTGGCTTCAAATTCCTGCCGCCGCCACTTCCCTCTTGTTGTTTGCCTTCATTATGATGCTGATTGGGGCCGTCAATTTCTGGTTCCGGGGTTGGGCACTCACTTTGGCGGCCCTTGTGGTGGGCGGAGTCGGCTGGTTCTGGGTTGACGACGGTCATTCTTCCCGTCACCAAGCATTTGGTTTGGACTACCAAACCCTACCTGCGGAGTATTCCATGCCCCGATTGCGCTCCTTGAGCACCGCCCAACATTACGTGCAGGACACCGCGGCCACGTTGCGGATCTTGGCCAATTGGCGGCAGAAATTTTCGGCCAAGCCCAAACCAAAGCTGGTCCTCATCTGCACGAGTGGAGGTGGGCAGCGGGCTGCGGTATGGACGGTTCGTTGTTTACAGGCCGCCGATAGTGCCACCGCTGGCAGGATGATGCACCATGCCCAACTTATCACCGGGGCCTCGGGCGGCATGATCGGCGCGGCCTATTTTCGTGAGGTTTGGCTGCGGGCTAAGCGCGGGCAAATTAGCGATCCGTATAGCGACCGTTTTATTGACAAAATTGCAAAGGATCGCCTCAATCCGCTGGTCTTTGCGTTTGTTGCCAACGATTTGGCATTCCCTTGGCGCACCTTTTCGCTCAACGGGCAAGCCTACTACCGCGACCGAGGTTATGCGTTTGAACAAAAGCTAAATGCTGACACTGAGTTTTTGCTCGATAAAACCGTGGCCGACTATCGGGGGCCCGAACAAACCGCCCAGATCCCCATGTTGCTACTGGCCGCCACCATTATCAATGACGGGCGACGGCTCTATATTTCACCCCAGCCCGTTTCTTACTTGACCAGCACCTCTGCCGGGCCACCCGACTTTCGGCTGGGCAAAATCACAGGGATCGAACTTGGCCGCTTTTTTCAGCAACATTCAGCTGACAGCCTGCGTTTTCTCACTGCGCTGCGCATGAATGCGACATTTCCCTATGTCACGCCCAATGTAATTTTGCCCAGCAATCCACCCATGGAAGTGATGGATGCCGGCCTTTCCGACAATTTTGGGGTGTTGGATGCCATCCAATTCCTTTTTGTCTTCCGTGATTGGATCGCCAAAAACACTTCGGGCGTGATACTGGTGCGCATCCGTGACTCGCCGCAAGAAACCAATATCCGTCCTGCCTTCAACCGTTCGCTGTTGTTCAAGCTGTTTAGTCCCATTGAACATTTGGTTGACAACTTGGATCACCTCCAAGATGCCCGCAATGAAGCAATAGTAGCTTATGCCCACAAGTGGTTTGCCAATAGTATCCACATAGTCGACTTCCAGTACAGTCCCTCTTCTCTCATGGTGGACACTACCCGACAAGCCTTGGCCATCGCCCCCTTGAGCTGGCGACTGACGGTGAGAGAGCGCGACGGAATCAAAGAAATGATGCAGACGGCCACCAATCAACGCGCCTTGAAGAACTTACAAAATTTATTGCAATAAGTGCTCTACCATAATTAGCTTACAATTTATTTGCATTTAAAAAACTGATTTTCAGTGTTTTATTTATAAAAATTGTATAAACTATTTTTCAACTGGTACTTAGAACTGGCAAAAGCAGCCAATTCACCAGTTGGCGGAACGTTGGGGCGTATCGTCACCTGAGACTGGTAGAGGTGTCACCCAAAGTGCCCCTGGCTCCTATCCTATCGGCGGGTGAGACTCGGTCAGAAAAAGGCAAGCGCGCACAAGAAAAATATATATTCGTCAATTTTTAACCAAACAGATAATTTAACCGAATTATTTAAGTTAATTAGATTTACGCCATCATTCACTGATCGGTGTAAC
>JAYUVL010000556.1:0-5240 GCA_043754075.1 Cytophagales bacterium
GCGGTTCACTTGCCACCGAGGGCAGTCCGCTGGGGCCAGTAAAAATCAACTTCTTGGCCATCTGGCATACCACTTTCGTAAACCTGTTGGCATGAGACCGTTTGCCCAAACATCCGAATTTGCCAATTATTTTTTGCGTGGCTGGGCTTTTGCTCGCTGCCCCCGCGTGAAGATTGGCAGTTGGGGACTTGAGGGATCACTGCGCTCGGCCAACGCCAAAAAAAGTGTTGGGCGGGGCCTTACTTGATCCGCACTCCGCCAAAATGCTATGTTTCTAAAAAAAAATACAAGAGTGGCCCACTTTTTTCTGCTCTAAACTAGGATTGTTGCGGGGTGCCCCCTAAGCTAAACATTTTCTACACCAAACTAGATACGCTCATGAAACGCAAACTACTAAGCTTGCTCTTGTTAAGTGCATGTGCCACGCTGGCTACTGCCCAAGTCAGGCCCACTGATAATCTCCAGTTCTACTATCCCCTGTGGTCGTTGGCCAATGGGGCGGCTGCCACCACCACGACGCCCACTTTCAGCATCCCCGGTGCGCCGGCGGCGCTGTTCCCTTGGCGGCAAGAAGCGGCCTTTGTGGCCAACAACAACTTGTCGCTCGGCGCCGGCCTGCTGGCCAAGGCCCAGGACCGTTTCTTGGATTTCACTCCGCCCAACAATGACAACGCCCTGCAATTTATCAATACCAGCACCGCTGACGGGCAAGCCGACGAAGGGCGGGACAATTATGTGCTGATCCGCCAAACCGACATCCAAAACGCCGGGATCCCGGTGGGTTATGCCTTCCCCGAATCGGGCACGCTGGCCATTTGGGCCTATCGGGCCAGTTGGGCCAAGGCCGCCGGCAAAACCTACACCGAGACGATGATCAACAACGGCGTTCCGTTCCAAAGTGCGGCCAACGCCAATGCGGTTCAGCTGGGCTTTGACCACAGCATCGGCGACACCAACACGCCGGGCTTGGTCTTTTGTTTTGGGGGCACGGCCCGTGCGTCCCGGATTTTGGCGGCCCTGCCCCGCACGGCGACCAACCTACCGGACAATTCTTGGAACCATGTAGTAGTGACTTGGCAACGCAATGGGGCCAACACCACCGTCAGGGTGTACTTGAACGGTGAACTGGCTGCCAATTTGGCAGATGGCAGCCCGGCCAGTCCTACCCTCACGGCCCTCAGCCCACCCGAAATCACCGAGGCCCTCAACATTGGGCCGACCGACCTGCCCGCTTACCCTGCCGGCGCGGGTGCCAACTTTTGGGAGTGGGGCATTGGCCGGGCACTGTCGGATCCGGTGATCCCCGCCAACATCGCCGCCGACCATTATCCCTTCAATGGCCGGATGGCCGAAGCGCGGGTGTTTGGCCGGGCCATCAATGCTTGCGAAGCCGATTATTTGTTCCGGGAAGGCCGCGTGACCGTGTGGACGGGCCGCAAAAACAGTGACTGGAACGATGCCGAAAACTGGACGGCCACCACCAGCCCTACTCCACCTGCTTTCCCCACTTTGGCCACCCGCGACGGCTCCGTCTGGGGCGCCGAAACCGGCCGCTTCCGTACGGGCGGGGTCCCCGGGCCCAACCAGACCGTCATCATCCCTTACCGGGTAACGGCCAATGCGCTGGGCGTGCCCGAAACGAACATCCCCAATTTCCCGACCCTGCCCAGTGGATCGGCCAACCTGTATTCGATTTCCTTCGGCAACCAATTCACCCAGAGCAGCCCAAACCTGTTGCTGCTCGGTGCCGCGCTCACGCGCTCCACACTCAATATTGCCGATGGGGCGGCCTTGATCTTGGGCGGCGTGGTGACGGCCCTGGCCCCATCAACGGCCAGTTTTATCAGTTTGACCAACCGGGCCGCGCTGTCCCAAGCGCCCTGCGGTGGCTTGCAGCCAGAAAGCACCAACCCGGTCATCAACGCTGCGGTTCTAGAAAATGCGCGGGGCAGTTTGACCAAGACCAACGCCCTCAACGCCGGCACCAGCGTCCACATTGTTCACCCTAATACCTTTTTTGGGTACAACTATTGGGCCTCGCCCGTGCGCAATGCCGTGGCCAATGCGGTTTTTCCCAATCCTTACCGCCTGCCCAACAACGCCCCTGGCGACACCAAGGCGATGTTCAAATACCAATATGTCAATAATTTGGGCGGTTATAACGAATACAACAGCCTTTGGCAGTTGGTGGGCAATGCCGAAGCAATGGAGACCGCCCGGGGCTATGCCGTTGCCGGGTCGGATCAAGCCCTTTTCAGCGGCAGTTTTCACAATGCGGGCCGGGGCTTCCCGCTCCGCTACACCACCAGCCGGGGCACTGCCGTGGCCACTGCCGCTTGGAACGGGTTCAACCTGATCGGCAATCCTTTCCCTTCGGCCATTTCGCTGGAACGGTTCCTGAATTTCTCTGACATTGCCAATGGGGTGAGTGCCAGTAACTTGAGCAAACTGGTGGCCAACACTGGCATCTATTTGTGGCAGGACGATGGGGCCAATTCCTCCAACCGAGTGGACGCTGGCAACACCAACGACTATACCGTGTGCACCTTGGCGGGCTGTGATGTGAGCGATCGGTCGGCCCAGTACCTCGTCGGGCCGGGCGGGGTGGACGACGGCTTCGCTACCAGTGGCAATACGTACATTCCGGCCGCCCAGGGCTTTTTTATCAATACGAATGCCAATGGGAACGATATTTTCTTCACCAATGAGATGCGAGTCTTTGCCAGCGGAGCCACCGTGCCCAACCACCGTTTTTTCCGGCCCGAAAATTTGGAGCAGCCCGCCAACGTTCGCCTAAAACTCACTGGCCCGCAAGAAGACCGCAACAGCACGCTGATCACTTTCCGGTCAGATTATACTCAGGGCCTGGATCATGGCTACGACGGGTTGAAAATGGAAGGCAGCCAGCGCATTGCGTTCTATTCCCTGCACGACGGCCAAACCGCGCTGGGCATCCAAGCCCTGCCCCCAATCCATGGCAGCAGTGAAGTGGACTTGGGTTTCCGGGCCGGTCTGGCCGGTCAATACACCATCAGTGCCGACGTGCAGATCAGTCCGGGCATCGAGGTGCTGCTGTACGACAGCCAACTGGAGATCTACCACAACCTGCGCCAAGGGGCTTACAAGTTTACCAGCCAAATTGCCCGCCGGGCCGACCGTTTCGTGTTGTTGTGCCGTCAGTTGGAGCTGGGCACGGGCCGGCAAGAGGGCCGTTTGGCCGGTTCTTTGGACGATCTGGTGCATTATTACCCCAATCCCTCGGGCAGCGGCCAGTTGCAAGTCCGCCTCTCGGGCAGTGAGCAAGGCGATGTCCAAGTCCGGATCATGGACATGTGGGGGCAACCGGTGGCCCAGCACCAATTCAAAAAGGCCGGGGCCTTGTTGCGCACTTCGCTCGATGTCGGCCAGTTGAAACCGGGCTTGTACTTGGTGGAAACCTATCTGAACGGACAAAAATCGGTCAAGCGGTTCTTAAAACAGTAGGCGCAAAGTTTTACAAGGCGGTTTTGCCTCTCACTGGCCTTGGGTTCGGGGCGGTTGACCAATCACGCCTCGGGCGGGTTGGTCGGCTGCCCCGAGCCTTGTCATTTTTTGCCCAAACGGGGCGGCATCCGGTGACGCATTTGGCCCAGTTTTTTCTGTAGCCAGTACAGTGCCAGCCCCACGGCCATGATGCCACAACCGACCAACGCCTCCCGGGGCTGGCTCAGGGCCACATAAGCGAGGGTCCAGCCGTTGAGCAACAAGAAAATGGCGGGGGTGAACGGATAGCCCCACGTGCGGTAGGGGCGCGGCAGGCCAGGCTGGCGATAGCGCAGCACATACACCCCCAGTACGGTGAGCGAAGAAATGGCAATCAGGGCCACGGCGGCATAGGCCAGCACTTGCTCGAACGTGGATGAGTAGATGAGCACCAGAGTCAATAAGGTCTGGAAAAGTAGCCCGGCCACGGGAATGTCGCGGGCGTTGCTCCGGGCCAACCATTGCAGGCCCGGGAAATCCTCGCCCATGCGCCGCACAATGCGCGGGCCGATGAACACCATCGCACTGATGGTGGAAATGAGCAACAGGGCGATCAGCACGGACATCACCTCGGCTCCCCGCAGGCCCACCAAGCTCTTGGCCGCCAAAAAACCCACTTCCACTTGGCCACTCAGATCGGGCAGGGACACCACGTAGAGGAACACAAAGTTCAACAGCACATACAGGATGGTGACCAGCAGTGTGCCCAGCAACAAAGCGCGGGGCAAGTCCCGGGTGGGGTGCGCCAGATCGCCGGTGAGATAGGCGGCGGCGTTCCAGCCTGTGTAGGCGTAGGATACGTAAATGAGTGACACCGCAAAAGCCGGGTGCGCCAGCCAAGCCCAATCTTGGGCCTGCGGCCATAGCGCAAGGGCCTGGGGAACCGGCACCAAGCAGGCCGCCCCCAGAAAAGCCACGATCAACAACACCTTGAGCAACGTAAAGAAATTGTGGAAACGACTGCCCCACACCACGCTGCGGGCGTGAACTGCCGTGACCACCAACACCGCCACCGCGGCCACGTGCACTTCGGGCAGGTGCGGAAACACCGTGCCCAAATATTTGCCCAAAGCCATGGCCGCCAGTGCCGTGGGAGCGGCAAAACCCACCGAGGCCGATACCCAGCCCGCCATAAAACCAAGGGATGGGTGGTAGATTTGGGACAAAAAGTGGTATTCGCCCCCGGATCGGGGCAGGGCGGTGGCCAGTTCAGCGTAGGTGAGTGCCCCGCAAAGCGCGATCACCCCGCCCACCACCCAGAGCATGAGCAGGGCAAACACCGACGGCATTGCGGCCACCTGAAACCCCAGGCTGGTGAACACCCCCGTGCCCACCATGTTGGCCACCACCACGGCAGTGGCGGTAGATAATTTGAGCTTGGGCATGTAAAATGGGCTAAATCAAACCGCCGCACCCCGGCCCAACGACTGGTTGCCCCAGTTTTGCCCTTGGTTTGGCGGCTGAAGGGCTAAAAGTAAGCCAGAAATGGGACAACACATTTTTTTCCTTCGTTTTCGGTTGCCCTGCCGGTGGTAGCGATCCCGGCCTCAAACTTTCACTTGGATGATCTCCTCCAGCCGGGTGGTGTACCGGGGCGACAACCGCTCTTGTTTCATTTTCCATACCCGGCCGGCATCTTGGGAGGCCAAGCGCACTTTTTGCTGGCCATAAGCGGCGTTGAGCCCGTCCACGGCTTTCTTCAGGGCGGCATGGCGTGG
>JAYUVL010000557.1:0-7272 GCA_043754075.1 Cytophagales bacterium
TCTCACATTAAGCATCTTAAAAAAATGAAAATCCTAGTTTTACTCATCCACTTGTTGCAATTCGGAGACAGTACCGAAGCGCCAAAGTTTGAAGAACAAGTTTTCCGTGGGGTTTATATTGGAACCAATTTGTTTATCTACAACCCAGCCCCTGACAAGGGAGAGTGTATTTTTGCGATAAAAGTGAATGGCAAGACTGTGCCGTTTGCAGTCAAATCGGCCATTGAAGTTGATCTGACTGGTTTCCAGCCCAATGAGGCATTAGAAATCAGGGTGATACACGAACTGGGATGCCAACCTAAGTTGTTGAATCCCAAGGCACTGACTTCGTCTCTGGATTTTCAGTTCAACTATACCGCCATCTCCGAGACTGCTTTTACTTGGTACACACATGGAGAGACGAAGGGCAGCCGATATTTTGTCGAGGTTTTTCGGAACAATTTCTGGAAAGTGGAGAAAGCAATAGCCAGTCGTGGCCAAGAGGAGGAGCAATCCTACAATGCCGAGATTGCCCATTTGCCTGGCAAGAATAAATACCGCATCAAATATTTGGACAATACCACCGGTAAAGTCCACTACTCTCGCGAGATGGAATACCTGTCAGAAAAAAAGGTAGCTTGGCATTCTTTCCCCAAAATAACGGAGATCGAGTTCAGCGAGCCGCTCACCTACGAAATCCGAGATAGCAAGGACCAATTGATCACCAAAGGAACTGCCGATCGAGTGGACTGTTCCCAATTGGTCGAAGGCAGCTATTTTGTGATTTACCAAAACCGCACTGCTCGTTTTGACAAGCAAAATGGCAAATTGCAACCTCCACCCGCAAATGCAGCAGCAATGGGCAAAGTGCGCGAAAAAAATGGCGATCCGCAAGCATTGATTACCAACAACCCTAAATGAATGGAGCTTTAGCCATTCCTTTTTTGGCTGGCTAGCAACCCCAAGAAAGTGATGCTGCCATTGATGATCAATAGCTCAAAGCCGAATTTATACCCCCCGAGCCACACGTGGGAATAGCGGTCCAGCAAATAGCAAATGATGGGGGAGGCCACGCAGATAAATGGGACCCATGTATCGCGTACCCGCATCTTGGTGAACAAGCCAAACATGAACAGACCCAGCAGTGGCCCATACGTATAGCCCGCCACTTTGAACACGGCGTTAATGACGCTGTCATCATTGATGAGGCGGAAAAGGATGATCACCACATAAAGCAAGGCCGAAAAACCCAAATGAACCCAAAATTTGAGCCGCGCCCGGAGGGCCTCCGGTTTGTCCTTAAAGTCCAAAAAATCGATACAAAAGGCGGTGGTCAGTGCGGCCAAGGCCGAGTCGGCACTGGCGTAGGAGGAGGCCGTGATCCCCAACAGAAAAAAGATGGCTACGATGGTGCCAAAATGGTTAAGTGCCAGCAAAGGATAAAGCTGGTCCGTTTTGGCCGGAACAGCGATGCCCTTGGTGTTGGCGTAAATATAGAGCAAGGCTCCCAGCGTGAGGAACAACAGGTTGACAAACACGAGGATCGTACAAAAGGAGAGCATGTTTTTTTGGGCTTCCCGAATGTTCTTGCAGCTCAGGTTCTTTTGCATCAGATCTTGATCCATGCCCGTCATGGTGATGGCGATGAACATCCCGGCCAGGAACTGCTTGACAAAGTGTTTGTTATCGTTAAAATCATCAAAAAAGAAGATTTGAGAATAGCTGCTTTCGCTCACTGTTTTGATCAGGCCGGCCGCGTCCAAGTTTAACTGCTGCGAGATGAGTACCACGCTGATGATCAGTGCTCCTACCAGAAAAAAGGTTTGCAAAGTATCGGTGATAATAATGGTTTTTAGCCCTCCTTTGAAAGTGTAGACCCAGATCAGCCCGATGGTAAACAGCACATTGATTTCAAACGGGATGCCCCAGGGCTCAAAAATACCCAACTGGAGCACCACTGCGGCTAAGTAAAGCCGGAATGCCGATCCGATGGTGCGCGAAAGGAGAAAGAAAAATGACCCGGTTTTGTGAGACCAGAAGCCAAAGCGTTCGCCCAGATAAGAATAGATGGACACCAAGTTGAGCTTATAATAGAGTGGCATCAGCACTAGGGCGATGAAAGCATAGCCGGGCAGATAACCCAGCACCATCTGGAAATAGGAAAACGATTGGCCGCCCACCGCACCCGGTACCGAAATAAACGTGACGCCCGAAAGCGAAGTGCCGATCATACCGAAAGCAACCAAGTACCACGGGGCCGATTTGTCGGCTGTAAAAAAACTCTCGGTAGTGGCACCACGGGAGGTGTACCAGGCCACCACGATGAGCATGGAGAAATAGCCCAACAAAATGCACAGGATCAATACAGGACTCATAGGCAGTCAAGAAAATAGTTGCGCTGCAATATTAACCAAGACAAAGCACAACCCGGCCAAACGAAAGCCAGTGTGCCCAAATTTTTTGCCCAAGGACAATACCCGCCTGCCTTTTCGACCGTTGGGATTCTTTTTAGGAAATAACCCCCTATTTTTGCCCAGTATTATTGGGACACATGAACGAGCAAATTACCCGAGTGTTGGAAGAGATTGCCGCTTTTCCAATTGAAAATAAAGATTCCTTGGAGAAGTTCCGCCTGGTCTATGTGGCCAAAAAGGGAGTCGTCGCCGAGTTGTTTGAGGAGCTCAAGCGCGTGCCTGCGGAGGAGAAGCGAGCTTTGGGGGCTGCCCTAAATACCCTTAAGGAGGCTGCTCAAACCAAATTGCGCGATAAAACTACCGAATTGGAGCAGCAAGGGGACGCTAATGTATCTCGGCCGGTCGACTTGACCCTACCAGCGGTGCCGAACAGTTTGGGGTCGCTGCACCCGCTCACCCAAGTGCGTGACCGCATTGTGGAAATTTTCGCGCGGATCGGCTTTAACGTGGCCGATGGGCCAGAGATCGAAGACGACTGGCACAATTTCACTGCGCTGAACTTCCCCCCCAACCACCCAGCCCGGGAGATGCAGGACACTTTTTTTGTGGAGCGTAACCCCGATATGTTGCTCCGCACCCATACCTCCAACGTTCAGATCCGCCTAATGAAGCAGCAGAAACTGCCCATTAGGAGCATCATGCCCGGGCGGGTGTACCGCAACGAAGCCATTTCGGCCAGGGCCCATTGTTTTTTTCACCAAGTGGAAGGACTCTATATCGATGAAAATGTGGGCTTTGCCGACTTAAAACAAACCCTGTACCACTTCGCCAAAGAAACGTTTGGCAAAAATACCAAAGTCCGTTTTCGGCCATCGTTTTTTCCATTTACCGAACCAAGTGCTGAGATCGATATTTCCTGTGGGCTAAACGAGCCGGGGGTCTGCGGAATTTGTGGTGGCTCCAAGAATATCTGCAAAGGGGCCGGCTGGGTTGAAATTGGCGGTTCGGGCATGGTTCATCCCAATGTTTTGGCCGCTTGTGGCATCGATCCCGAGCGCTACACCGGCTTTGCCTTTGGGATGGGCATCGAGCGGATCACTATGCTCAAACACCAAATCAAAGATCTGCGGCTGTTTAGCGAGAACGACGTAAGATTTTTGCAACAATTTGGCAGTTTATCGATATAATATCTGGTACTTTGTCTTCGTTTTAATACTTTTGTTCCGTCAAAGATTCAACAGACCTCAAAAAATATAATTCCCGTCATGAAAAATTACGCTTTTGCTTTGAGTTTGGCCGTAGTTGCCTTTTTGAGCATACTATCCACCGCTTTTGCCCAAAGTGCGCCTCCACCTCCTGCTGTGCCCCTTGATGGCGGTGCCACTTTCTTGATTGCAGCTGGAGCGGCCCTCGGAGTAAAAAAATTGCTTGACCTTAAGCGTCGTAAGTAAGGTTATCCACTGCGATCATAATATTGGGTGAAGTATGCACCCCAGCGAGTGAAAATCGTTTTAACCTGCTCAATTCTGATCGCTCAACCAAAAAATTAGTTGAGTGTAAATCTGGGTTACTACCTAAATTTCTTCTTACTGCTGAAGTTAACTGACTAAGCAAGAACTAGGAGATTGTTTTTTATCTAGGTTTGGTTCTGGCTTTTTGACACGAAGCAAATGTACGTTCAATATTGAGGATTTTTTCCGATGGCCATTTGTACAAACAAATGTACCAATTGGTGAAGTTAGTGCACCACGCCAATGAAGTGGGGGTTTACATTGTGGGGAGTGATTGATAATTTTTAGTATGTGGTGCTTACTCACTTTGCCGAACATGAGACAACGGTGAGCTATCCTGCACCACCTTGATCAATCTTTGCTTCAACAAAATTCATTTTGCCACCTTCCAATTTTTGCACTGCTTATCAATGAGCAGTGCGAATAAGAAAGTTTGCGAAGCATTTCCTTGGAATATTTGAGATCATGGTCGAGCAAGCGTGCAGTGCTTAGCTGTTCGATCAAAAAATGGTAATGTGCTTTAGGTGATTAGTTGAGTGCGGATTTTTGAGGTCAAGTGTTTAAATCACTGGTCTGAGCAACCAATTTTGATTGGGACATTTATTCATTGCCGTGTTATTTATTTTTTTCGGCGAATTTCTGGCCCTGCTTAGTTTTGTGGGCATCGATCGATCCGTTGTCCACGTTTTTCCGTACAGTAAGTAAGATGAATAATAGGAGATAGATATGCGGCTGATTACGCCAACAGTAGCCAAGTTTTTTGCCATTGCCAATGTAGGCAATTGGGCGTTTGGCTTGTTGGCTGTATCTTGGGTCGCGTGGGCGCATGTGCCATCACTGTCCGATTCCTCACAAGCGGACGCACCCAGCCTTTGCTACCGACTGCCCTCCAGTGATCAACCATCGATGGAAGACTATGTGGTGGCCATTCAGGCGTTGATGTCTAGCGAAAATGAGGAAAATGAAGAACCCCTGCCCCTCGATAAGTGCTTGCCGGTTGTAACGCCTAGTCCTCATCAAACATTTTTCCTTTGGCCACAGTCCCACCACGGGCGGCAAGTGCGCACCCAGTTTGGTCAAACGAGCCTTCCACTGTACCTGTTGCACCATTCCCTCCGCATCTAAATCCCCTTTTTCCTACTTTTGTCCTTTCCACGGCCTACGATTTAGTGTAATGTATTACACTATGTTTTACTGTGCTTTCCACAAAATCCATTTTTAACCACCTCAAATTGTTTTTGACAATATTATTGTATGGAAAACCAACTGTTGACCTTTCCCAAGCCCGGTTTGGCCGAAAATTATAAGACCGATCTGCTCTCCGGCTTTTTGGTGTTCCTTATCGCCCTTCCCCTGTGCTTGGGCATCGCCTTGGCCAGTGGGTTCCCCCCCTTGGGCGGAATCATTACTGCAGTCATTGGCGGCTTAGTGGTGGGCCCATTGGCGGGGTCACCGCTTACCATTAAAGGCCCGGCGGCCGGCCTGATCGCAATCGCGGTGGGGTCAGTGGAAGCATTTGAAGCATTGAGTCCCGGCCATGGCTATCAGCTTACCTTGGCCGTTATAGTGGTTGCCAGTATATTTCAAGTGGTATTTGGCCTCCTCCGTGCTGGTGTACTGGGCGACTTTTTCCCAGCATCAGCCGTTCATGGCATGTTGGCGGCCATCGGGGTGATCATCATCAGCAAGCAGATCCATGTGATGTTCGGGGTCAAGCCGTTGGCCAAAGAGCCATTGGAGCTTTTGGCCGAAGTGCCCCATTCCATTGGCCATGCCACACTGCCCATCGCCATGATCGGTCTGACCAGTTTGGCCATTCTAGTTGTCTTGTCAGTGATCAAAAACAAGTATGTCAAAATGGTGCCGGCCCCACTGGTGGTGTTGGCCGTGGCCATTCCGATGGGGCAATTCTTTGGGCTAGATGCAGCGCATGACTATCTAATGAATGGGCAAGCGTATCAACTTGGCCCCCATTTTTTGGTAAACTTGCCATCGAGCATCATAGCGAGCATCACTTTCCCTGACTTTTCGCAAATACTCACCGGAACAGCGGCGCAGTACATCCTGATGTTTGCGCTGGTGGGCAGCTTGGAGTCTTTACTGACAGTCAAGGCAATCGATGCCTTGGATCCCTACAAACGCAAATCCAACATGAACCGCGATCTGTTGGCGGTAGGCATCGGCAATACGTTGTGCGGGCTATTGGGAGGGCTGCCCATGATTTCCGAAGTAGTGCGCAGCTCGGCCAATGTGAGCAACGGGGCCAAGACCCGCTGGAGCAACATCGCCCACGGCTTTTTCCTGTTGGTCTTTGTGGCATTTGCCCCTGGCCTGATCCACCTGATCCCACTCGCGGCCTTGGGGGCCATGCTGGTATTCACTGGCTATCGGCTCGCCTCGCCAAGGCATTTCAAAGAAACGGGGGCCATTGGCAAAGAGCAATTGATTATTTTTGTGGCAACTATTTTGGTTACCTTGACCACAGATTTGTTGATCGGGGTAGCGGCTGGAGTCTTGGTAAAATTTATCATTCACCTTATCAATGGTGCCTCGTTGGGATCGTTGTTCAAATCGCGAGTTGAAGTGATTGCCCAAGGCGATGAAGTCCGGATCAAAATTGGCGGCGATGCATTGTTTTCCAATTATTTGGGGTTCAAAAAACACCTTGATGCCATCTCATCGGGCAAGCATATCACCTTTGATTTCGCTAAGGCAGGGCTGGTTGATCACTCATTCATGGATCACCTCCAACACTTTATCCATGACTATCAGTACCAGGGCGGCCAAGCCGAAATAGTCGGCCTAAATGAGACCCACCATGCGGTGTCGAACCATCCACTAGCGACCCGCAAAGCTGATAGGCAGCCTGCAGTGGTATCGCGTGGGATCGAGTAAACGGGCCGGTTTGTTGGTGATCAACTCCCAGCATGATTTCATGACTGGGAGTTACTGTTTTATCTCGACGATTGATTTGGTTATCAGCGTATTGGGATGGCATCGATGTGGTTGATGTGTTGGTATGATCACAACCAACAGGTGGGTCTAACGGGTTTAGCCCCCTACGATGCAAGCGATCTTTGGTTGGTAGTTTACAGAAAGAAGCGTTGCTATTTTACCAGGGTAGGACTAGCATGGGCACTCAGCACTTTTCCAGTGGCCCAAACAAATGCGCAAATCTCTGCCTTTGAACGGACTGATGGGGATAAGGCCTAATTGCGGGTATCCTTGCGTTTAAAATCGCCCCGTTTCACTGATTTGATGAACTGGGCCCATGCAAATGGATTGAGCAGGGGAATGGAAGTGGCTGAGTTGCTGGTGGCCAAGCGGTTGGCATTGCTGTTCATGTTGAGGCGAAAGTTCATGCCGCC
>JAYUVL010000558.1:0-2179 GCA_043754075.1 Cytophagales bacterium
ATAAGTAAGTCAAGTACTGTTCTCGCTCTTCGTGATTCAATGTTTTATCGGTTTTAACCATATCGATTAATCCTAAAATATTTGCCACCGGCCGCCTCACTTTGTGAGACTGTTGCCAAGCTATCTGTTTTAGGGTTTCGTTTTGTTTGAGTATCGTTTCTTGCCGTTTTTTAAATTCAGTGATATCCTGCAAAATCACTATCACAAATTTTTCGCCTCCTACCGTAAACGTGTTTAAATTGGCGTCGATACTGATCTCTTGCTTGCTTTTGGTAAGTGCTGATATGTTTTCCGAAGATTTGCGCAAAAGTTTGCCGCTGGTTTGTAAATACGAATGAACCGGACACCCATTGAATCAATAAAAAAGTAATTCATGTTATTTCATTTGGGGCAAAGCGGGCGGCAGCACTAGCTTGGGGAATGGTTTGATGCGCTGTATCTCGTACATTTAAGAAATAACCTATTTGTAACTATGAAAACCGGCCTAAATGGCGGTGTCAAGCATAGCCCCAAATCGGTCGCTGATCATTGCCCGGCCGTGGCCACGTATCGCCAGTTAGTTGCCGACGGGCCAAGCTTTATCACCCGTTAATTATTGTTAGCAAAAGACAGTTTTATCCGCTTTGGGTTAATTTCGCACTCCCGAACAACGGAGGGGAGCGGCTGTTTTCCCCCATTTAACGAGTTAAAGCCATCAATGATGATCTTACGCGCAGAGAATTTGCACAAAAAATACAAGGCCCGGATGGTGGTCAATGATGTATCGGTGGAGGTGAAGCAGGGCGAGATTGTGGGGTTGCTTGGCCCCAACGGCGCGGGCAAAACCACTACTTTTTACATGATCGTGGGGTTGATCAAGCCCAACAGTGGCAAGATTTTTCTGGACGACGAAGACGTGACCAACCTGCCCATGTACCGCCGGGCCAGGCGCGGGGTGGGTTATCTGGCCCAAGAGGCTTCGGTTTTCCGACAGTTGACTGTGGAGGAAAACCTGCTGGCCCCGCTCGAGATGACCACAATGACCAAAAAAGAACAGAAAGAGCGCGTCGAGACCTTGCTGGAGGAGTTCAGCTTGACGCGAGTGCGCAAAAACATGGGTTCAGTGCTTTCGGGTGGGGAGCGGCGGCGCACCGAGATAGCCCGGGCACTGTCGGTCTCGCCCAGCTTTATCCTGCTCGATGAGCCGTTCGCGGGGGTGGATCCCTTGGCCGTGGAAGAGATTCAGTACATTGTCTGGAAACTCAAGGCCCGCAACATAGGCATCCTGATCACCGATCACAATGTGGACGAAACATTGTCTATCACTGACCGGGCCTATATTTTAACCGAAGGGAAAATATTGGTGTCCGACAAGCCCGAAATACTGGTCGAGAATCCACTGGTGCGGGCGGCTTATTTGGGGCAGAAGTACGAATTCAAGAAAAAGTTTTTTGATTAGTGGATTGATTCCCCGTTGTTGGTTCAGTTGACAGGATCCCAACTTGTGGTCATTGGGCTAGCCAAAATTGGCAAAGCCGCGTTGGTCGCTTGGGCGGTCGGTTACTGCAAGCCCAGCAGATAAGCGGTCAGGTCGGCCAGTGATTGCTCGTTGAGGCCCAGACTGTACGCATCGGGCATGGGGCTGCGCGCTTGCTGCTTCTTCTCGGCCACGTCTTGGCTGTCCAATATGATCTCTTGTCCCGCCAAATCCTTGATTACCAAAGTTTTGCCTTCGGATATTAGAAATCCATACACGGATTGGCCATTGTTGGTGCGCACCAGCCAAGGTTCGTAACCAAACGCAATGGCCGCGTTGGGGTTGAGCACGGCATCGATCAGGGCGGCTTTGTCAAACTTTTTGCCAATTTGGGTCAATTGGGGGCCAACGTCGCGCCCCACTTCGCCCACCCGGTGGCAAGTGGCGCATTTTTGGGCAAATACTTGTTTGCCATTGGCCACCATACCGGCCAGTTGCTCAATACGCCCGCTGGCTAGGGCTGGCCGGCCCTCCTCCTTGACAAAATAGGTGCTGGCCGCCACGCGCACGCCCTGATCGGGGTTGTCAAAAATTACCTGGGCAATGGCTTTTTTGAGCTCCGCAGTGAGCTTGCCCTCAGTGGCCTGCCCAATGAGCCACCGCCCACCAAGTTTGCTGGTGGCCAAATGCTGGCCTGCTTTGATCTGTTGGCTGGTACTGGCC